>JAFBAJ010000339.1 GCA_019247865.1 Acidobacteriota bacterium | reverse complement strand
GCGATGTGGATGCGGCGAGCATCATTTTCTACGGCGCGTATATACGCTTCTTCGAGTTCGCCGAGACGGAGCTCTTTCGCGCCGTCGGCCTGCCTTACGGCGTGATGTTCCAGGAGCTTGATGTGTGGCTCCCGCGCGCGCATCTCGAATGCGACTTTCGCCAGGCGGCGAAGCTCGATGACATGCTGGAGGTCTGCGTCTTCGTCGGTCACGTGGGGACGAAATCCCTGCGCCTCAATTTCGAGGTGCGGCGCAAAGGCGAGGAGGCGCTCGTCGCCGAAGCACACTTCGTCCTCGTCGCCGTCCGCCGCGACAGCTTCGAGACCGTGCCCCTCCCCGAACTGCTCAAACAGCGTCTCGCACCATACACAAAAATATGAAGATCAAACTCTCTCTTCTTCTTCTCTTCTGCTTCGTCGTTAATTCCCACGCGCAGCAAGCGCCTGATCGCCAGTTCATTCGTGTCGAAGCTCAGGCGTTGGTGCTGACGCATGTGCGTGTGATTGATGGAACAGGCGCGGCGGCGCTGGAAGATCAGACGCTGGTGATTAGTGGCGGCAAGATTCAGTCGATTGAGGCCAGCCGCACAGCGAAAGCTCCCGCGAATGCGCAGGTGCTCGACCTCAACGGCTACACAGTTCTGCCCGGCCTCGTCGGGATGCACGACCACATGTTCTTTCCCATGGGCGGGTCGCCGCCGATGTACTCGAACATGGGCAGCAGCTTTCCGCGTCTTTATCTGGCGCTCGGCGTGACCACCATTCGCACGACCGGCAGCGTCGCACCCTACACCGATCTGGAGATCAAACGGCTCATCGATTCGGGGCGGATGATCGGCCCCAAGATGCATGTCACCGCGCCGTATCTCGAAGGCGCTGGTGCGTTCACGCCCGTCATGCATCAGCTCACCGGCCCGGATGACGCGCGGCGCATGGTCAACTACTGGGCTGACGCAGGCGCTACCTCATTCAAGGCATATATGAACATCACGCGCGACGAATTGCGCGCGGTGGTAGAGGAGGCGCACAAGCGCGGATTGAAGGTGACGGGGCACCTCTGCTCGATTGGTTATCGCGAAGCCGCAGAGATTGGAATAGACAATCTTGAGCACGGGCTGCTCCCCGATTCCGAATTCGTCCCCGACAAAAAAGCGGATCAGTGTCCGCCGGGCAGCGCCGTCAGCGATAGCTTGCGACAACTCGACCTCCAGAGCCCTGCCGCACGCGAAATGATTCGCGCGTTGGTCACGAAAAATGTAGCGGTGACTTCAACTCTTCCGGTGTTTGAAGCTGCGGGTGCGCCCCTGACCCAAAGCGGCATCGGGGCGGCGAGCGCATTGTTGAATCCACGGATGCTGAATGTGATGTCGACGGATGCGCGCGTGCGCTATCTGCAGGCGCGTGCTCGCGTCTCGTCCGAAGCGAATTACGTCGCGCTGTTGCGCAAGGCAATGGATTTTGAGCGGGCGTTTGTGCAAGCGGGAGGATTGCTCATGGCCGGGCTCGACCCGACCGGAAACGGCGGCATTGTGGCCGGCTTCGGTGATCTGCGCGAAGTCGAGCTGCTGGTTGAAGCCGGCTTCACGCCGTTGGAAGCAATCAGGATTGCCAGCTTCAATGGTGCAAAGTTTCTGGGTGAAGAGGCGCGCATCGGCTCTCTGGCCGTCGGAAAGCAGGCCGACTTGATGGTCGTGAAGGGAAACCCGGCGGCGAATATCAACGACATCGAGAAGGTGGAGATCGTCTTCAAAGACGGCGTCGGATACGATTCAGAGAAGTTGATTCAATCGGTGCAGGGACTGGTTGGAGTACGATGAAGATACAAAGTCCTGTTAATTCGCAAGCCTGTACTTGCTCACATCTTTTCTGAGCGAGTAACGCACAGCGTTCGCGGCTTTGAGCCATCGCTCGTTTCGCTTTCGGTACGTCTCGCGGTAGAAGCTCGGCGACGGGCCGGGTTTGGCCGAAAGTTTGTAGGCGAGGGTTTTGCATTTTTCCGTCGCGCCGCAATCGTCTTCATAGACATCCGCGATGCCGAAAGCTTTGACGCCAGACGGCGAGAGCTCGATCACCATCGCAGCCACATTGGTATAGCCCTGATGCGTCGAGCCGTCGCCCAGCACGATCTCTGAGAGACCGTTGTTGTTGAGGTCTGCGACCGTTCCGATGGAAGAGTTTTCCCCGCCT
>JAFBAJ010000337.1 GCA_019247865.1 Acidobacteriota bacterium | reverse complement strand
ACTTCGAACGTGCGTGCTTTGACGAGCCCGTTGGTCGGGATGATGATGCGCCGGACGCCGTTGTGACGGACGAACGTATCGATCACTTCGGTCAGGTCGCGTCGCAGCATCGGCTCGCCGCCGGAGAGCCAGAGGTCTGTGATCTGCGGCATCGTGTGCGAGATTTTTTCGAGCTGCTCGAAGGTCAGGTCGCCGGGCTGGTTCAGCTCCGCGTGATAAAAGCAGGTCTGGCAGAACGCGTTGCAGCGCGAGGTGACAAACAGAATCACCGTCCCGAGACGCTTGTCGCGCTTCGTCGAACGCAGGAGCTGCACGAACTGTGTGGCTTTATCCAGCATGCTTTTCAGACCTGTCCATGATGACAGTTTCGTTGGGCGATTTCAATTCGTAGGTGATGCCGCGCCAGTTGATGCGTCTGGAAAAGAGCGCGCACAGAGCATTGTACAGGTAGAGCGCCGAGGTGAGCGGCCAGAGCATGAGGTGCGCGAGCGCGCCCCGCCGCAGCTCCGCGTCATAAGCTCTCAGGGCAGTCCTGACCGCGAGCAGACGCAGATGTGCTTTGCCCGCTCCGAGCAGGAAGATTAAGCTCAGCAGAAGCAGCGGCAGCATGTATGTGTGGCCGAGCGCGGCGCGCGCGATGACAAGCGAGAGGCCGCCGAAGAAGACCGAGACGAAGAGGATGCTGCCGAGCAGCACCGCCAGCCAGAAATGCTTTGCATAGACGCGCGTGATCTTCAACTGCCGCGTCGTAAATTCCAGCAGCTCGGAGAGGCTGCAATCCTCCACCGAAGCCGTGAGGCAGGCCGGGACGAAATAGATCGACCGCGACGCGCCTCTGAGCGCACGCATCAGCGCGAAATCGTCCGAGAGCGTGCCGCGCCACAGCTCACGCATCCCCAGCTCCTCAAATGTCGCGCGGCGGATCCCGGTCGCGCCGCCCCAGCAGAAATTCTTCTCGCCGTTCTCGCCGAGCGCCGAAGCGATTGAAGCGTTCCACACCGCGCGCAGGTGCGAAGCCAGGCCGCCCCGCGCCGGAATGAACCAGCGATACCCCGTCGCCGCTCCGACCCTTTCATCCGCGAGCGGCGCGACCAGCCTCCGCAGCCAATCGCCGGACGGCCGCGCGTCCGTGTCCGTAAAAGCGAGAACGACGCTCTTTTCATCCACTTCCGAAACTGCCGCGAGCAGATTGTGCACCTTCTGCCCGCTCTCCGTCGCCTCGCCCGCAATGACCAGACGTACGAGAGGAGACCGAACATCCTCATTCTCGCGGCGCACCTCTTCGATGACAGCCACCGAAGGATCGTCTGCGTGATCCGTCACGAAGATAATCTGGTATGCCGGATAGTCTTGCCGGAAGAGCGCGGAGAGGTTCTCTTTCAACCCCTGATCCAGACCACGACACGGCGCGATGAGCGAAACGAATGGCGTGAAATCCCCCCGTGGCTTTGCCATCTCGCGCCGCACATACGCCAGAAACCGCACGCCGCCCGCGAGCGACATGAAGCCCTGCCAGATAACAACGGCCGCGAAGAAGTAGAAGACCCACATGGGAATCAGGGTGTAGGGGAAAGGGTGTGGGGTGTAGATAAAAGCAACCTGGCTTTTCTACACCCTACACCCTTTCCACTACACCCTCTCTTATTGCTTCATCAGATGTTGCGCGAGATTGATGAACGGCTGCGGGAAGATACCAATGATGATGATGCCGATGAGCGCGGCGACGAGCGCGGCCTTGAGAGCGTTCGAGAGCGCGAGCGGGCGTTCATCCGCGACGCGCTCGCCGATGTACATCACGCGGATAAAGCGTATGTAGTAGTAGAAGGAGACGACCGTGTTGATGATCGCCCACCCGGCGAGCCAGTAGTACCAGTGCCTGCCGTCCGTCTTTCCGCGTTGCAGGAGGCCGCCGATCAGGAACCACTTGCCCATAAACCCGCCGGTCGCGGGCAGGCCGCCCAGGCTCAGCATGAAGACGGCCATCATAAAGGCCATGCCCGGAGCTTTCTGCGAGAGCCCGGCCATGTCTTCGACGTTGTCGCCGATGATGCCGCGCCGCCGCAGGCTGATGATGATGCCGAACGCACCCATGTTCATCAGCGTGTAGACCAGGAGGTAGATGATGAGGCCCTTGTAGCCCCACTCATTGGCGGCGATCAGGCCGAGCAGGAGATAGCCCGCGTTCGAGATCGAAGAGTACGCGAGCAGCCGTTTCGAGTTCTCCTGCGTGACCGCGCCCCAGTTGCCGACCAGAATCGTGATCGCCGCGACAAGTCCCAGCAGCGGAGCCCAGTCGAGACGCATTCCGCCCAGCGCCTCGATGAAGATGCGCGCGTAGAGGGCAAAGCTCGCGGCCTTCGAGCCGGTCGAGAGAAAAGCGGTGACGGAGGTCGGCGCGCCCTCGTATGCGTCCGGAGCCCACATGTGAAAAGGGACGGCGCTGATCTTGAAGAAGAGCCCGGCCGCGAGGCTGATCATGCCGAGCAGCAGGATCGGCCTCAGCGAAGCAGCCGCCGCGCCCGCCTCATCCGGCGCGGCGCTCTTCAGAATCACAGCGATGCCCTGCGCCATCTCGCCCAGGTTGGTCGAGCCGGTGACGCCGTACAGCAGCGACATGCCGTAGAGCAGGATGCCCGACGAGAACGCGCCGAGCAGGAAATATTTCATCGCGGCTTCGTTCGAGCGTTTCTCGCGCTTGGTAAAAGCGACGAGCACGTAGAAGGTCAGCGCCATCAGCTCCAGGCTGATGTAGAGCGCGATGAGGTCGTAGCCGCAGGCCAGAAACAGCATTCCCACGGTCGCAAACAGGATGAGCGCGTAATACTCTCCGTGCTGCTCGCCCTCGATGTCCAGATAGCGCGTCGAGATGGCGATGGCGAGCGCGGCGGCGATCAGAAAGATGGCCTTGAAGAGAATGGCAAAGCCGTCAATCCGCACCATCCCGTAAAAACCGTCGACCGGCGTGAGGGCCTCGATGTTCCAGACCTTAAAGGTGCCTCCCATCTGCGCGAGCTGGATGTAGAGCGAGACGAAGGCCAGCGCGATTCCGGCCAGACCGAGCTGCGCTGTGACCTTGCTCTTCCTGAACGGCAGGATGACTTCCAGCACGAGCGCGATGCACGCGCAGACGGTCAGGATCAGCTCCGGCGCGATCAGTTGCAGGTCGCTGGCATTGAATAGCGAAGTAGTATTGGCTTGCAGCAGAAACATTATCGATCAGCCTTTCGGCTCGAAGTTTCAATCATTATTGCTTTCTCAGCGGCCCATCTTTCTTAAAAGCGAAGTGATAAATGTATCGAATCCAAAAACCGAGACCGACTAACCAGCCGCCGATTCCGTAGATCGTGAGAACGATTGAGAATCTCGTTCCTCCAAACAGCGCGCCTACGAACATCAAACTGATAAACCATACGACCATGCCGAAAAGCAGTCGCCGCCTCATCATGATTAACCTGGAAGGCGACCTTCTTGTCCTGGGGCCGTAGAGGCTCGCCCTGACAACATCCTTAACCGGCGCTTCTTCTTTGCATCCTCTCTCTTCTTCGCTCATCCGGATTCAATACTATTTCTGTATGCTTTCGGCCGTCTCCGGCGGCTGCTGCACGGGCGGCCCGCCGGGTATCGGATAGGTCGGGCGCAACTGTCGGACGACGGCGTTGACCGGCCGCTGGATGAAGTTCGTGAAATAGGTCGGGTAGACGCCGATCCAGACCGAGAGGATGACGAGCGGGATCATGTAAGCCCACTCGCGCCCGCTCATGTCGGGCAGCTTCTCGTTCTTAGGATTGTCGATGTTGCCGAAGAACATGCGCTGGTAGAGCCAGAGCATATAGCCCGCGTTCAGGATGATGCCGAGCGCAGCCCACGCCGCCCACAATGGCTTCGCTTCAAACGCGCCGCGCATGGCTAAAAATTCCGAGATGAAGACGCACAGAAGCGGCAGGCCGATGGCCGTCATCGCCATCGCCAGAAAGATCGCCGCGTAGCCCGGCATGACGTGCGAGAGGCCGCCGAACTCCGCCACGTTGCGCGTGTGCCGCCGCTCGTAAATGATGCCGACCAGCAGGAAGAGCGCGGCCGAATAGATGCC
>JAFBAJ010000782.1 GCA_019247865.1 Acidobacteriota bacterium | reverse complement strand
TGAACACGTCCGGGTGCGCCTTCTCGATCTCGTCGAAGAGGATCACTGAGTACGGGCGACGGCGCACGGCCTCTGTGAGCTGCCCGCCCTCCTCGTAACCGACGTAGCCGGGCGGCGCTCCGATCATCCGCGCGACCGCGTGCTTCTCCATGTACTCGGACATGTCCAGGCGAATCATCGCGCGCTCGTCATCGAAGAGAAATTCCGCCAGCGCGCGCGCCGTCTCGGTCTTGCCGACGCCGGTCGGGCCTAAGAAGATAAAGGAGCCGACGGGACGATTCGGGTCCTGCAAGCCCGCGCGCGCGCGGCGCACTGCATTCGCCACGGCCGTCAAAGCTTCGTCCTGACCGATGACGCGCTGCCGCAGACGCTCTTCCATCGTGACGAGCTTGTGCATCTCGCCTTCGAGCATCTTCGAGACGGGCACGCCGGTCCACTTGGCGACGACCTGCGCGACATCCTCTTCGTCCACCTCTTCCTTGAGCATCACGCCGTCGCGCTGCAGGTCTGCGAGCTTCTGCTGCTCGGCCGCGAGCTTCTGTTCAAGTTCGGGAATCTTGCCGTACTGAATCTCTGCCGCGCGCGTCAGATCGCCGGCGTTGCGCGCCTGGTCGAGTTGCAGGCGCAACTGCTCCAGCTCGTTCTTAGCCGTCCGCATGCGCTCGATCTCTTCCTTCTCGGACTGCCACTTGGCCTTCATCCCGGAAGATCTTTCCTTGAGGTCTGCGATGCGCTGCTCTATGTCTTTGAGCCGCGCGCGCGACCTTTCATCGTCCTCACGGCTGAGCGCCTGCCGCTCAATTTCGAGTTGCAGGATCTCGCGCTCCAGCTCGTCTATCTCCTGCGGCAGCGAATCGATCTCGATGCGCAGGCGAGAGGCAGCCTCGTCGATGAGGTCAATCGCCTTGTCCGGCAGGAAACGGTCTGTGATGTAACGATTCGAGAGCGTCGCCGCGGCGACGATGGCCGAGTCCTTGATGCGCACGCCGTGATGGACTTCGTATCTTTCCTTGAGGCCGCGCAGGATGGCGATGGTGTCTTCGACCGTCGGTTCGCCGACGTAGACCTGCTGAAAGCGGCGCTCAAGCGCGGCATCCTTCTCGATATATTTCTTGTATTCGTTGAGCGTCGTCGCGCCGACGCAGCGCAGCTCGCCGCGCGCCAGTGCGGGCTTGAGCATGTTGGAAGCGTCAATCGCGCCCTCGGCCGCGCCCGCGCCGACTAAGGTGTGCAGCTCGTCTATGAAGAGCACGATCTGCCCCTGCGCGTTCTCGATCTCTTTGAGCACGGCTTTCAGGCGGTCTTCAAACTCGCCCCTGTACTTCGCGCCCGCGAGCATCGAGCCCAGGTCGAGGCCGACCAGCCGCTTGTTCCTTAAAGTCTCAGGCACGTCGCCGGAGACGATGCGCTGTGCGAGACCTTCGACGATGGCGGTCTTGCCGACGCCCGGCTCGCCGATGAGCACGGGGTTGTTCTTCGTCCGGCGCGAGAGCACCTGAATCGTGCGTCGTATCTCGTCGTCGCGCCCGATGACCGGATCGAGCTTGCCCTGTCGCGCCAGGTCCGTCAGGTCTTTCGCATATTTCGAGAGCGCCTGATAGTTGGCCTCCGCGTTCTGGTCCGTGATGCGCACGCCGCCGCGCATCTGCTCGATGACTTTTAAGAGGTCGTCGCGGTTGATGCCGTGCTGGCGCAGGAGCTTGCCCGCGCCGCTGTCCTTCTCCTCCGCGATGGCGAGCAGCAGGTGCTCGGTCGAGATGTACTCGTCCTGCATCGCCTGCGCCTGCTTCTCAGAGGCCGTGAAGACCTGCGTCAGGCGCGGGCTGTAGTACTGCTGTCCGCCCTGCACTTTGGGAAAGCGCGCGACGGCCGCCTGCACGTCGCTGAGGACGACCTGCACGTTCGCGCCGAGCTTGCCCAGCACAGGCCGCACAGTGCCTTCCGTCTGTTCGAGCATCGCGAGCAACAGATGCTCCGGCTCGACCTGTTGATTCTGATTGCGCTCGGCCACTTCGACCGCCGCTTGAATGGCCTCCTGGCCGCGCAGTGTGAATTTATCTGAACGCATAACAAAAAATCTTGAGTGACGAGTGATGCGAGTGAAGCTTTCATCACCCGTCACCCTGCTTTGAAAGATTAGCTCCCGGACGCTTTTTCGGCCTTCGCCTCGATGGTGCGCGGAGCTTTGGCCGAGCCGCTCTCGCCTCCGACCTCAATCCGGCGCGCCTTGACCTCTTCGCGCTTGGGCATCGTGACGCGCAGGACGCCGTTGCGATACTCCGCCGCCACTTCGTCCGCCTGCACAGTCTGCGGCAGCGTGAAGGAGCGCGCGAAAGAGCCGTAAGACCGCTCGACGCGATGGTAGTTGTCGCCGTCGTCCTGCTTCTCAAAGCGGCGCTCGCCGCGCAGTGTGATGACGTTGTTCTCGATCGAGAGGTCAAAATCCTCGCGCTTCATGCCCGGCAGTTCTGCTTCGAGCACGATCTGGTCTTTGTTCTCGTAGATGTCCACGCTCGGATTCCAGGCCCCGCGCGCAATGCCTTCCTCGCCGAAGGCGCGCGACAGATTGGTCGAAAAGAGGCGGTTCACTTCGTCCTGAAGACTGCGTAAATCACGGAAAGGGTCGTAACGAACTATGCTCATACGGCATTTCCTCCTCAAACTTAAAACTTATTTTAGCACCCGCAGAGACGGGAAATCGGCCGGAACCGGACGCCTCTTAGGGTTGCTGAGCATGGATGCATGATAAATGTTGAGTCCGTTTTTGTCAAGTCCGGTCGGGGGAGGGGCGGTTCCGACTAAAATTCAAAATAATGGAAGCTATAGGAAATAAAGTTTGACAGAATGGAACAACGAGCGTAGATTCTACGTTAATAATCGAGCCGGAAAAGTGGAAAAACAGTTCAGAGGGTCGAGCGGAGCAGATTTTTGGCAGGAATCATGGACGAAAAGGACGAGAGAATCTTAGAGCTGCTGCAGCAGGACGGCCGGATGACCAACGTCGATCTGGCTCGTGCAGTGGAGCTGACGCCTTCGGCGATGCTGGAGCGTGTGCGCAAGCTGGAGGAGCGCGGGCTGATCAAAGGCTACATGGCCCTGCTCGACCCGCACGCGCTGGAGCTGGGCCTGCTGGCCTTCATCTTCGTGCGTGTGGATGACGAGTATGCCTTAGAGCAGTCGGAGCGCACCTCTGCGGGCCTCTGTGCTTTGCCGAGCGTGTTGGAGGTGCATCACCTGGCGGGCGAGGACTGCTTTCTGGTGAAGGTGCGTGCGCGCGACACGGACGACCTCTATCGAATTTTGAAAGAGGAGTTCGGGCAGTTCAAGAACATACGGTCGACGCGGACGACGATCGTGCTCAAGACGGACAAGGAGACGCCGCGTCTGGCGTTCAGGCGGGAAAGGTAAAGGGTTTTTAGCGATGACGAGTCGGGAAAAATTCGCAGCTTACGGCGCGTGGGCCGCGGTCTGTTTTCTCTGGGGCACGACCTACCTGGCGATTCGCATCGGCTTGGAGACGCTGCCGCCGATGCTCTTCGCCGGACTGCGTTTTCTGACGGCGGGCACGATGCTGTTTACCTTCGTCTTCTTCATGCGCGGCGCGCGGCTGCCTCAGGGCAGGGAATGGTTTGTGCAGAGCGTGGTCGGGCTGATGCTCCTCGGCGTAGGCAACGGCGGGGTCGTGCTGGCCGAACAGTGGGTGCCGAGCGGCCCGGCAGCTTTGCTGGTGGCGACTTCGCCCTTCTGGGTGATGGGACTGGAAAGAGTCCTGCGTAACGGAGAGCGCGTGAGCGGACGTGCGCTCGTCGGCTTGATGATAGGCTTCGGCGGACTCGTGCTGCTGGTCGCGCCGAATCTCTTTGGCGCGCGGCTCGACGGGTATTACCTGCTCGGCGCGCTCCTGATACAGCTCGGCTGCGCCTCCTGGTCGACGGGCTCGGTCTACTCGAAGCATCACCAGACGAAGCTCTCGCCTCTGATGGCGGCGGCGGTGCAGATGTTGATCGCGGGTGCGGCGCTGACGCTCGTCGGGACGACGCTCGGCGAATGGCGCGTCATACATTTCAGCGGGCGCTCTTTTTCGGCCTTCGCGTATCTGGTCGTCTTCGGGTCGATTGTGGCCTACGGTTCATACACGTATGCTGTGCAGAAGCTGCCGCTCTCGCTGGTCTCTATGTACTCGTACGTCAACCCTGTGATCGCAGTGCTGCTCGGCTGGGCCATCCTGTCAGAGTCCCTGGGCTGGCGTGTGATCGGGGCCACGACCATCATTCTGGCCGGCGTCGCGCTGGTCAAGACCGCGCCCAAGCGCTCGGTCGAAAGCGCGCCGCGCACTCCTGAGAGAGAGGCGGAGCCGCGCACGCAAACTCTCGCACACGCCTCAAAGGCCTGCTCGGTCGGTACGAACTAAGCGGAAGGATTGCGGAAGGAGTTGGGACCTTGCATTTCGAGGTCTCAACTCCTTCCGCAATCCTTCCGGCTCACTCCGCATCTCGCCTTGCAAATTTTGATTCATAAGCACGTAAAATAATTTGTTGACTTCATTTATGCCGGAGCTATAATCCTGCGCATCTGCTGAAGTCTTTTCAATACGACCTCTGGTTGACCAGACTTCCTCTGATGTTCAATGCCTCGTAATGAACATGCTGGCAGGCGGTAATGTAGATTGGATTGTCTTACTGGCTGTCCACACTTTATGACTTCACGTTGGCAGTCCTTTCCTATTTCGCAATTTGATGTCTCGACCGTAAGTCAACAACTTTATTCAAGCAGCGAGGGCGCAACTCACATTTAGGTCTTTGCCTGCGACATATCTCGACTCAAGCGTTTTTCTTCCCGTGCCCCACAGGGTCACTTCCGGCAGGTTGTTCGATCAAGCAGAGGGAGCGTTGGATGTTCACCGAGCCTGATTCAGCGAGAGGAAGTTCCCATGTCTCACAATGAGCAAGCAGTTCCGACTGCCGGTCTTCATACACAGGAGAAGAGCTCTGCGAAAGGGCCGCACATTGCTCCGCCGTTGGCTAAGCAGTTGCCGATGGTCGGATGGTACGACCCGCGCCAGCTCGCCAAGACAGGCATCGAGGTGGCGATCTCGACCATCTTCGGGCGTCACTCGGATCAGCGCCTGGTCGAGGCGATGGCCTCGGACGAGGACGAAAAGTTCTACGACTATACTTATGAATATCTGGATGACGGACACGCCGTCTGCGAGCCGGACGAGACGAAGCCGCGCACGTCGATCTGGATAGACTATGTGGGCGATGTCGGGGACGGCTGGAATTCGACCTACGCCATCGCCAGTCACCTGGCCGAGCTCGGACGAACCTTTACCTACACAGACCCGCGCACCGGAACGGAGCGCAGCGATGAGACCGTCAGAGGCGAAGTCCTGATCTTCGGCGGCGATGAGGTCTACCCGACAGCCAGCCGCGAAGTCTACAACCTGCGCCTGATGGGGCCGTACGAGACCGCGATGCGGTACACACACGGAAGCCATCCGCACGTCTTCGCCATTCCGGGCAATCATGACTGGTATGACAGCCTCGTCGCGTTCACGCGTCTCTTCACCTCACACCGCTGGTTCGCGGGCTGGCGCACGCGGCAGTCGCGCAGCTATTTCGCCCTCAAGCTTCCGCATAACTGGTGGCTGCTGGGCACGGATGTGCAGCTCGGCTCGGATATAGACGGGCCGCAGGTGGCCTACTTCGCGCGTCTCTCCGAAGAGATGGAGGCCGAAACGAAGCGCACAGGCAAACACGCCAGCGTCATCCTCTGTCACGCCGAGCCGCACTGGATCAACGCCGCCGTCTACGGAGCCGAGGACAGCAATTACAGCGAAAGCAATCTCAAGCTGCTCGAAAAGAGGCTGGGGCACAACGTCGCTGTCTTCATCGCGGGCGACCTGCATCATTATCGTCGCCATGAATCGCTCGACCAGTCCTGCCAGAAGATCATCGCGGGCGGCGGCGGAGCCTTCCTGCATCCGACGCATGAAGGACTGCGCGGCAAGAGCCTCGATGTCCTGATCGAGAAGAGCCTCGACGGCCAGATGAATGACCGGACGTTCAAGCTCAAAGCCTGTTACCCGCCCAAAGCGGAGTCTCGCAAGTTGTGTTGGCGCAACCTCATCTTTCCGTACCTCAAAGGAAACGCGAGCTGGAGTTTCGGGCTGGTGACGGCGGCGCTCTACCTGCTGACGACGCTCTCTGTGGTCTCGCGGATCAACGATAACGACAGGCATTTCCAGCTCGAAACTTATAATTTGTGGAGCATCGCTTCCACCGCGCTCTTCAGCACGCTCGACAGCACCGTGACCTCCGTGCTGGTCGTGGCGATCCTGCTCGGCTTCCTCTTTTTCACAGACACGCATTCCCGTTGGTACAGGTCGATCATGGGGCCGCTCCACGGACTGGCTCACATCATCGCGGCGTTTGCGGTCGCGCTCATCGTGGTCACTTTCGTCATCATCATCTCCGGGCGAGCGCACTCGGAGCAGGCGTGGGTGTCGAGTCTCCGCTGGGGCGGGTACAGGTTCATGCTGGATTGGGGGATGCTGGTCGCTGCGCTGCTGATCCTGCTCGGAGGATACGTCTTCGGGTCGCTCATCATGGGGCTCTACCTGCTCATTTCGATGAACCTCTTCGGGCGACATGCCAACGAAGCCTTCTCGTCCATTTCCGTCGAGGACTGGAAGAACACTTTGAGACTGCACATCGATGAGGAAGGGACTCTGACCATCTATCCGATCGGCATCCGGCGCGTGCCGCGCAAGTGGAAACGGCGCACGAGCGGAACCGGCCCGGAGATGCTGCCTGACGACCCGCAGGCCACTCCGCCGGAATTGATCGAGGCTCCGGTGGTCATGCAGAAGGCAATCACGCCGACGGGCGTCGAGGAGGTTTCGAGATCGTATAAACCGCCGGCAGCCTGACTCTTTACCAAAGCAACATGACGGTCAGCATGAGGAGGCAATGTGAGCGACGCACCTTTTAGTGTCTACTTCGCACTCGACGGCCCACACCTGGACGGTCTCATCGGCAGCGCCGGAATTCTGCGTTTCGACTGGCCGGAGCGAAAATTTTATATACAGCATTTCTACGGCATCAGCGCGGCGCACAATCCTTCGCTTGCGCCGAACGGGAAGCTGGTGCTCTTAGGCAACTTCAGCCAGACGATCTTTCTGGTGGACATCACGGACGCGAACAACATGCGCGAGTACGCGCGCCAGTCCACGATGTATGTTGAAGCGAGCCCGTACCGCCTGCGCGCCAACACGCATCACCTCTGGTATCCGGACAGCGAGCGTTTCATCGGCGCGATCGGAGATCACCTCTACCGCTTTCACATTGATGATCTCAAGAACCCCGAAAACCTGGGGCCGCATTATCTGGAGAACGCGCACGAGCTGCGCTGGGACCCGACGCATCGTTACATACTGATGGGCGACCTGGGGCCTGAGCGCAAGGACGTGCGGCAGGTCGGCGTCTTCGATCTGGAAGAGCCTGACCCCAGGAAGCGTTGCCGGATCATCAAAGTGCAGAACAACGTCTGGCACTGTCGTGTCCATCCGCAAAAGCCTGTCGGCTATGCACTGACCTATTCGCTCATCACGGATCACGAGGACTGGGTCAACTGGTCGCCCGGCTTTATCCGCGAATACATTTACGAGATCGACCTGCCGACGGCGAAGATCACGCGCACCTGGAGCAGCGCGGCGGAGTTTCCGGGGCACCTCAATTCCGATATCG
>JAFBAJ010000629.1 GCA_019247865.1 Acidobacteriota bacterium | reverse complement strand
TCGGGCTCGAAGATGGTTTACAGCGGGCCTTTCAAATGGATCTCGCCACGATTGACCGGGAGCTTAAAGATTATCTGCGGCGCGCGCCCTTCCCGACGCGCGAAGTATCTTTCGGCGAAGCTCTGAAGTTCGATGGAGAGATGCGCGCCGCGCCGGTCACGGCGGCGTCGGTGCAGGCTTACCTGGGCGACATGCTGCTCCATCTGGATCGCGCGGAGGAGGCCGAAGGCTATCTGCGGCGCGCGCTCGCGCTCGACCCGTCGCTGCCGATGGCGCAGTCCTCTTTCGGGATGCTGCTCGTCAAGCAGCAGAAGATCGGCGAGGCGGTCGAAATTCTGCGCCGCGTCGCCGCGGCCGATGAGCTGAACTACCTGACGCAGTATTACTACGCCTACGCGCTGAGCCGGCAGGGGATGCGCGACGAGGGGACTGTGCTCGGTTATCCGGCGGAGATGGCCGCGTCGATGCGCGCCGCGCTGGAGCGCACGAGGCGGCTCGCGCCGCGTTTCATCGAAGCTTACCGGCTCGAAGCTTTTCTCTACCTCGCGCTCGACGAGCATCTGGACGAGGCCGAAGCGATGCTCAAAGAGGCGCTCCTGATGTCGCCGGAGCGGCAGGACATCATGCTCATCCTCGCGCAACTGCATCTGCGTCGGCTGGAGTTCGCGGCGGCGCGCACAGACCTTCAGCCGATCCTGCAACGCGCCGCGGACCAGAAGCTGCGCGAGCAGGCGCAGGAGCTGCTCGCGGACATCAAGTACACGGAGGAGCAGAACACGCCCACGTCCGCGCCGCCGAATGAAGGCAACGCTGCCGTCGCTGCTGCCCCTTCTGTGAAGAGCGGCGCGTCGTCCTCCGAGCAGGCGCACGCGGGCGGTCAGCGGCTCGCCAGGCGTTTCAAGGGCGAGCGCGTGCGCGGCCTCCTCACGCAGATCGAATGTCTGAAATCCGGCATCGCCATCCACGTCCGTGTCGGAGAGCGTACGCTGCGTCTCTACGGCGAAGATTTGCGGCACGTCTTCTTTGTGACCTACGTGCCGGGCCTGGAGCGTGCGGTCACGTGCGGCGCGCGCACGCCGCAGAATCTGGTCGTCCTGACCTATCGCCCAAACGCCGTCCCGCGCCCCGGTTTTGACGGCGATGCCGTCGCCATCGAGTTCGTCCCGGAAGATGCGGACATCGAATTTTAGTAAAGCAAACGGCCTCACTGCAGAGGCGCAGAGTTCGCGCAGAGGGAACGCAAAGGTTTGAAAGAGCTGCTGTCTCTGCGTCATCTCTGCGACTTCTCTGCGCCTCTGCGGTGAAGTCGTCCCGCGATTTGACCTGCCGGGGAGGGACGCTTATAATCTCTCGCTTTGGTGCACACACTCAACGTCAACCGTGCGCCATTTCGTGCCAGACAAAAGCTTTGTGCTCCCCTGCTAAGGCCAATTCTGCTTTAACTTTTAATCAATAATTCCGGAGAAGTATTTTATGAAACGCTCGATCCTGATTCTCGGCGCGATGTGGTGCCTGTTAGCTCTGGCGGCTGTTGCGCCCGTGTCCGCGAAGGATAAGTGGACGAGTGTGCGCTCGAAAAATTTCGTGCTGGTCGGCAACGCCAGCGAGAAGGAGATGCGTAAGGTCGCAACGCGCCTCGAACAGTTCCGCGACGTTTTCACGCGCCTCCTGAAGAAGACCAATTTCAGCTCGGCGACGCCGACCACGGTCGTGGTCTTCAAGGATCACGACTCCTACTCCAAGATCGGGCCGCCGAACACGACCGGCTATTTTCAGGCAGCCGACGATATGAACTACATCGCGCTCAGCACGCTCAACGACTCGGTCAACGACCCCTTCAAAACCATCTTCCACGAGTTCGTGCATTTCCTCGTCAAGAACAACGTGCAGGACATGCCGCTCTGGTTCAACGAGGGGCTGGCGGAGTATTACAGCACGATGGAGATCAGAGACGGCGACCGGAAGGTGATGCTCGGCCGGGTCATCTCTCCGCACGTCTTCGAGCTGCGCGAGCGCAAGCTGATTCCGCTGCAGACGCTCTTCACGATTGATCACACGTCGTCTTACTATAACGAATCGAACAAGCAGTCGCTCTTTTACGCAGAGTCGTGGGCGCTCGTCCATTACCTGCTGCTCAACACGGAGCGGCAGCCGCAGCTCGGACGCTTTCTCAATCTCATCCTGACGGGCATGGCTCCCGAAAAAGCCTTCCCGGTCGCTTTCGGCACAGACCCTTCGACGCTGGAGAAGGAGTTGAGAGAGTACGTCAAGCGCGACAACTATCCGATGCAGGTCGCGACCTTCGAGCAGAAGCTGGAGTTCGATCTGGAGATGCAGGCGACGCCGCTCTCTGAGGCCGAAGGCGAGTTCTATCTGGGCGACCTCCTGGTTCACTCTGGCTATCTCCAGGAGGCCGAAAAGCATCTCCAGAAGTCGCTCGCGCTCGACCCCGATCTGGCCCTCGCCAACGCCTCTTACGGCATGCTGGAGATGCGGCGCGAGCACTACGCGGAGGCGCGGCGTTACCTGGAGCGCGCCATCGCCGCCAACAGCAA
>JAFBAJ010000202.1 GCA_019247865.1 Acidobacteriota bacterium | reverse complement strand
GCCCCCGATGCGCGTGACGACGCCATCCTGCAGCACGCGCAGCACTTTCGCCTGCGCGGCGAGACTCATGTCGCCGATCTCGTCGAGAAAGAGCGTGCCCTTGTCCGCCAGCTGGAACTTGCCCGGCCGCGTCGCGACCGCGCCCGTAAAGGCGCCTCGCACGTGGCCGAACAACTCCGACTCCATCAAGGTCGGCGAGATGGCCGCGCAGTTGACCGTGACCAGCGGGCGTCCCTTGCGACTGCTCCGCGCGTGGATGGCGCGTGCGATGAGCTCTTTGCCCGTCCCGGTCTCGCCGGTCAGGAGCACGGTCGCGTCCGACGCTGCGACCTGCTCGACATCGCGCATGACGCGCTTGAAGCCCTGACTGATGCCGACCAGCTCGCGCACGTTGTAGGTCTCGTTGAGAGACTCCTGTAGATAGATGACCTGCGATTCAAGCTCGCGGACGCGCGCCTGCTCCTTCGCCAGCTCAAGCGAGCGCTGCTCCAGCTCTTCGAGAAAGTGTTGCAGCTCGGCGCGCTCGCCACGCCCGCGCTTGATGATCG
Source organism: Acidobacteriota bacterium (assembly GCA_019247865.1). Lineage (GTDB taxonomy): Bacteria > Acidobacteriota > Blastocatellia > Pyrinomonadales > Pyrinomonadaceae > JACMLC01. The sequence goes on along the minus strand of JAFBAJ010000202.1, from coordinate 3,230 downwards.
CCGCGAAGTCCTCGTCTGTGAGTTGCGAATACTCGCGCGCGAGCCGCGCGACCTCGCTCCCGGCTTCGATGTCCGTGCTGCCGTAGGCGAGGCAGCGCGCGTCGCCGCGACCGACGCACTCCTCTTCCATAAAGAAGACCTCGCGCCCCATGACGGCCGAGGCGTAGCCGCTCGCGTAACCCGCCAGCGTCCAGCAGACGGGTACGGGGCTCACGCCGAGATGCGAAAGGTGCTGCTCGGCTTCGTAAGAGTTGCGCCACTCCACTTCGGCCTCGAAGATGCCGCGCGAGATGTCCGATTCCAGACGCAGGGGGCGCACGCTCACGCTCCCGTCGAGCGAACGCAGCTTCATCCCCAACGTCCACAGATCGTCCGCGCCCTCTTCGGCGAACCACTGCCTGACGGTGAGCGCGCTGCGATAGCCGTGCGCGTAGCCGAACCGCGCGAGCACACGCCGCGCCTCGCGCACGCCGCTGCCCGTGATGAGCTCCTTGCGCAGCACGCCGAGCGCGTCCGCGTCCACGAGGAGCACGCGCCGGTTGCGCAGGTGAAGCGTGCCCGCTTCCTCGTCCGCGCGAATCAGCTCGAAGAGTTTGAGGTCTTCCGGTTTCATGTGGCCTGCACGCTAATTCAGTCGTCCTCCTCCGTAATGGATTCCGCGCCGAAGAAGATACGCGTGATGTCCGGGCGCTCGGCGCGTATGTCCCGCCGCAGGCGTGAGACGGCGTGTCTCACATCAAGCGCGGAGATCGTGCTGTGAAAGCGCAGCTCGATGGTCAGCAGGACTTCGCTCGCGCCCAGATATAAAGTGTAGAGATGCTGCACGCGCTCGACATCCGGGTCGGCTTCGACCAGAGCGCGCAGCTTCTTCAGCGTCTCGCGGTCGAGCCCTTCGCCGATGAGCAGCCCCTTGCTCTCGTAGACCATCAGCACCGCGACCACGCACAGCATGAGGCCGATGATGAGCGAGGCCACGCCGTCCAGAAAGGGGAGGCCGAGCAGCTTTCCGAAAAAGATGCCCGCGAAGGCGACGACGAGCCCGATCAGCGCCGCGGAGTCTTCGAGCAGGACGGAGAAGCTGGTCGGGTCTTTGCTCTCGTGAATCGTTTCGAGCACGCCGCGCCCGCGCCGCTCAAGGTTGAAAGCCTTCCAGCCGAAGAGCCACGACACGCCCTCGAAGATGAAAGCGCAGCCGAGCACGGCATAGCTCCAGACCGGATTCTGCGAAGGGGTCGGATGCTGTATGTGCAGGATGCCTTCGTAAGCGGACATGCCGCCGCCGACGGCGAAGATCAGAATCGCAACGATGAGCGTCCAGAAGTAAAGCTCGCGCCCGTGTCCGAAGGGATGGTCAAAGTCCGGCGGCTTGGCGCTCTTGTGGACGCCGAGCAGCATCAGGCCGCCGTTGCCCGTGTCCACAATCGAATGGATGGCCTCCGACAACATGGCGGAGCTGCCGGTGAACCAGGCCGCGACAAACTTCGTCGCCGCGATCGCCAGATTCCCCGCAATCGCCGCCACTATCGCCGTCTTTGATTCCGAAGCCAAAGTGCTCGAACTTTAGCTTAAAAGGAAAGTCTCACGCAAAGGCGCTGGTGACGCAAAGAAGAGCAGGGAGTCTTTCTTTGCGTCTTTGCGCCTTTGCGTGAGACTGCTTTTATTCGTAACGCAGAGCTTCAATCGGATCGAGGCCCGCGGCTTTGCGCGCAGGGTAGTAGCCGAAGAAGATGCCGACCGCCGCCGAGAAGAGCACCGAGCCGATGATCGCCGCCGTGGAGACGAGCGTCGGCCAGCCGAGCAGTTTCGGGATAATCAGCGAGACCGCCACGCCGAGCAGGATGCCGATCAGGCCGCCCGTCAGGCTGAGCACGATGGACTCGATCAGGAACTGCGTCCGCACGGCGGAAGAGCGTGCGCCGATTGCCATCCGAATGCCGATCTCGCGCGTGCGCTCGGTGACGGAGACCAGCATGATGTTCATGATGCCGATGCCGCCGACGAGCAAGGAGACGCCCGCGATGCTGCCGAGCAGAATGGTCATGATGCTGTTCGTCTCGTTCGCAGCCTCTGCGATGTCCGTCATGTTGCGCACGGAAAAGTCGTCCGGCGCGCCGTTCCCGAGCTTATGACGCTGGCGCAGCAGCTCTGTGATCTGCGACTGCGCGGTGTAGGTTGCGTCCTGCGAAACGGCGGAGACGTAAGCGACCTGCACGCGCGTGCTGCCGAGAATCTTTTTCTGCACGGAAGTGTACGGCGCAAAGGCCGTGTCGTCCTGATCGCGCCCCTGCGGGTCCTGACCTTTGCGCGCCATCACGCCGACGACGCGGAACGGCAGGTTGGCGACGCGGATCGTCTGCCCGACCGGGTCTGCGCCGGGAAAGAGATTGTCGGCGATGGTCTGGCCGATGACGATGACGCGCGCAGCCGTGCGCACGTCCGCATCCGTAAAGAACGAGCCGCTCTGCACGTTCCACTTGCGTATGTCTGTGAACTGCTCGCTCACGCCCTGCACGGAGGTGTTCCAGTTCTGGTTGCCGACGACGAGCTGCGAGCGCGCGTTGATGGTCGGGCTGACCAGCGCGACGGACGGCACTTCGCGCTTGATGGCGTCGAGGTCTTCGACCGTCAGAGTATTGGTGCCGCTGTCGCCCGTGCCGCTGCGGACGCCGCCGACGTTCTGCGCGCCTGCGCTGATGAAGAGCAGGTTCGTGCCCATGCTCTCGATCTGCGCCTGCACGGAAGCCTGCGCGCCCTGCCCGATGCCGACCATCGCAATGACCGCCGAGACGCCGATGATGATGCCCAGCATCGTCAGCGAGGCGCGCGTCTTGTTGCGCAGCAGCGCGCGAAAGGCGATGCGAATGATTGAGAGTGCGTTCATGATTCTAAACTTTCATCTTGTAGGGGCAGGGCTGGTCCCTGCCCGCTCAATCTACAGAGCACGCGGGCAGGGACCAGCCCTGCCCCTGCCGTTTTGTTTCTAAGCAGCCAGAGGTTCTTCCTCTTCCTCTTCTGCGGCCACAGGCATCTGCTTCAGCTCCGCGGTCGCATCACGCGGCGCGTCCACACGATAGTCCTTCCTGATCTTGCCGTCTTTGAAGACGACGACGCGGTCTGCGTACTCCGCTATGTCTGGCTCGTGCGTGACGAGGATGAGCGTGATGCCCTGCTCACGATTGAGCTTCTGAAAGATCTCCATCACTTCCACGGAAGTCCTTGAGTCGAGGTTG
>JAFBAJ010000194.1 GCA_019247865.1 Acidobacteriota bacterium | reverse complement strand
TTCGGCGGCGACCTCTGGCAGCGTGTTTTCAAAGAGGTGGCGGCGCGGTATCCTGCGCTCGAAGCGAATCATCAATATGTGGACGCGACGGCGATGCACATGATTCTCGATCCGTCGCAGTTCGATGTCATCGTGACCAACAATCTGTTCGGCGACATTCTGACCGACCTCGGCGCGGCCCTGCAGGGCGGTCTGGGCCTCGCCGCTTCGGGCAATATTCATCCGGGACGCGTCTCTCTCTTTGAGCCGGTGCACGGGAGCGCGCCGCCGCTGGCCGGAAAAGGCGTCGCCAATCCGGTTGGCTCTATTCTGACTGCGGCGATGATGCTAGAATACCTGGGCTACGACGCGGCGGGCCGTGCGGTGGAAGAGGCCGTCCGCGCGAGCATCGAAGCGAGAGAGACGACGCGCGATCTCGGCGGCGTGCTCACGACCGCAGAGGCCGGAGCCGCGATTCGCGGAAGAATTAAAGAGCATTAGGTTCTCGAAACTTTTTTTATGAGCAGCAAGGGCAGAGATTCGGTACAACGCCTGCTTGCCATCATCGTCATCATCGCGATGCTGGCGGTAATGGGGATTCCCGTTTCGGTGATAGTCTTTTTCACCATCGTCACCTATTTCATCTGGCGCGCGGTGCAACGCACGGAGCATCAGGAGACGGGACGCATCTTCGAGTTCTTCATCGCGGCCAACGATATTCTGCGCGATGAGGAGCGGCGCTGGTTCGGCTTTGAGATCGCCGAAGTCATCGAGCGGGGCGAGCACGTCCTGCACACGATGACCGACCCGCCGCCGATGGTCTACTTCGCGCTCGGTGCGCTCTATCATCACGCGGGCGATCACGAAGCGGCGGTCGAGCATCTCTCGTACATCATCGAGAACGACCTTTCGGATGAGCGCCATCGTAGCGCGCCTTCGCCGGAGCTGCGCCGCTACGTGCATATCCTGCGCAAGCTGGAGCGCGAGCCGGCCGAAGCCCCGCAGACGATGGCTGCGATCCGCAGCCTGGAGCGCACGCGCCGCAATATCGGCGCGGCCCTGCTCAACGAGAGCCGCGAGCGCCTCAACGTGATTCCGTCGCTCGCCGCCAAAGCACAGCCGCCGGCCGAGCCTTCCTCGTCGAACGGCCAGAGCGAATCGCACTCCGTGAGGGCCAGGCAGCAGAGCGTGCTGGCTCCGCCTCCGCCCATCGCGGAAGTGCTGCGCGATGTCTACGAAGAAGAGAAGAAGACCGCTTAACATGAACAGGTGAAAGAAGTGCTGGGGAGAGGGAAGCCACAGATGCGGCCCTTTCCCCTTTTACTTTCTCGGAACTTTTTTTGATGTCTGCGGATAACATCATCGGAAATTACCGGATCGGCGAGTGCATCGGTCGCGGCGGGATGGGCATCGTCTATCGCGGCGAGCACCTGCAACTGCCGCGCGAAGTCGCCATCAAGTCCATCAACGCACGCGCGGGCCGCGACCTGCGCAAGCTGCGCGCGCGTTTCGAGAAAGAGGCCTACGTTCAGTCTCAGCTCGATCATCCGGGCATCGTCAAAATTTACGACTACATCGTTTCCGAGCAGACCTACTACATCATCATGGAGCTGGTCGAAGGCCGCTCGCTGGCGCAGTTGCTCGCGCATGAAGAGCGCCCGCTCTCTCCGGCGCACGCGCTGCATCTCTTCGAGCAGATGCTCGAAGCCATCGCCTACGCGCAGGACTTCACGTATCGGGATCAGAACGGCCTGCTGCATCGCGGCCTGATTCACCGCGACCTCAAGCCGGGCAACATCCTCGTCACGCCCGAAGACCGCGTCAAGATCACGGACTTCGGCATCGTCAAGCTCGTCGGCTCGGAGAACTCCGACACCTTCGGGACGTTCTACGGCTCGCCGCAGTACGTCTCGCCCGAACAGGCAGAGGGGCTGGTCGTGGACGAGCGCTCGGACACCTACTCGCTCGGCATCATCCTCTACGAGATGCTGACGGGCGTGACGCCTTTCGACAACGAAGAGGCTCCGCTCTCGCGCACCGAAACCCTGCGCGCGCATATCGAAAAACAGCCGCGCCCGCCCTCTCAGCTCAATCCGGCGGTGACGCCTGAGTTGGAGGCTTTGGTCTTGCGCGCGCTCGAAAAGAAGGCCGAGCGGCGTTTCGCTTCGGCCGATGATTTCCTGAGTGCCGTGCGCGAAGTGCGCGCCGGTCTGGGCGATGGAGCGACGCCCGAAAAGAGCGCCGCGCCGAGCAGGGCCATCCGGGGCGAGAAGATCACGACGGGCAAGACCGCACGCTCCACCGGGCGCGAAAACTACATCACCCAACCGCTGACGGAGGTCAACAGTTGCAGGCATTGCGGCGCGGAGCTGAGCGACGGCGACAAACGCTGCTCGCAGTGCGGGCAGGACACAGGCACTTCGCCCGCGACGGCCAGGCTGACGCACATCGAATCGGTCGTCGCAGAGCGAACCAGGCGGCGCGGCCTCTGGCTCATCGCGGGCCTCTGCGTTCTGGCGCTCTTCGGCGTCCTCATCTATCGCGCGCAGCAGGGCGGCCGGAGTCCCGGCCAACCGGACCCGCCCGCGCCCACGCCGTCACCCGTGCCGACGCCTGTGCCGCAGTCTGCGCTCGTCGAGCTCAAGCCTGCCGGTGTGAAGGTGGATTCGAGCTACGACGGATACAGCGCCGCTCCCCTGACGGACGGCGAGACGGACGTGCGCCGCATCGGCCGCATGAAGTACAACGCGGGCAACTGGGCTTCGGCGGAAACGCCCGCAGAGCATTGGATCGAGCTCACCTTCGAGCGGCCCGCGCGCATCGCCGCCGTCTATATCTACTGGGGCTTCGACCGCAATCGCTTCGTCCCTTCGCGGCATGTAGAGATGCAGACGCCGGACCAGAACGGCGCGTGGCGCACCATCTCGACGCTCCAGTCGGGCGACGATCACGACCACGCGGCCTTCGAGTTCGCGCCCGTCTCGACGCAGAAGATACGCCTCCTGCAACCCGCGCAACAGGGGCCGCCCAACAGACCTTTCGTGATGTGGATCAGAGAGGTTAAAGTATTCGGTATTAATTAAAGATGATCTTTGGTCTTTGTGCTTTGGTCTTTGATGTGTGCTCTAACTTGAATCTCAAAGCTCAAGGCTGAACCGCGTACAAAGACCAAAGATCAAAGCCCAAAGACCATAAACATTATGCTATCTGCTGAAATCATCGCTATCGGCTCGGAGCTGCTGACCCCGGATCATGCGGACACGAACAGTCTCTGGCTGACGGAAAAACTGAACGGCATCGGGATCGAGGTCAAGCTCAAGACGATTGTCGGGGATGATGATGCGCGGCTCGAAGAGACGATTCGCGATGCGGTCAAGCGTTCGAGCGTCGTCATCATGACGGGCGGTCTGGGGCCGACCGAGGATGACATCACGCGCAAGGTCGCGGCCCGCGCGATGGGGCGCAGGCTGATGCTCAACGAGAAGGTGCTGGAAGAGATCAGCGCGCGCTTTCTGAGCTTCGGGCGCAAGATGCCGCAGATCAACTCGCGGCAGGCGATGGTCATTGATGGCGCGTCGATCCTGAACAATCCGAACGGGACTGCGCCCGGCAT
>JAFBAJ010000167.1 GCA_019247865.1 Acidobacteriota bacterium | reverse complement strand
CTTTACCGTGATCAGGAATCCGATACAAATCCTCAATCGTCGCCTGGGTTTTAGTAGACATGTCCCAACCTCATTAGTCGAATTTTATCATATCTGTTAGAACTTGAAGCTGATTGATGTGGATGTTGCATGTAGTTAAGATGAGATTTAAGACAGAGGCACTGCTATTTCAAGTCAGACGTGTTCACTTGCACCAAATGATAATCTGTCGCCACCGAACTTCTGAATAAGGGTCGCTACGAAATTAATAGCTGCCGGGCCGCCCCATTGATTGCTCAGAGCATAGGTCTTTCCAGCAAGCCAAAAAAGCTCGCCTGGGGCGAAAAAATAGCGGCTGGCGTCAAAGCGTTTGCCAGTTTTCTCATACTGGCTTGAAAGAGCCTCAAGAAATTCTTCTGCTTTCAATTCACCTTCGGTTACCTTAAACAAAGGTCCGCGTGTCGAAGTTATACTCGAATCAATTGTTTCTGGCGTAACGCCGCTCTTCACAAGTTGCTTAATTACTTGATAGACCAGCTGACGCTTACTCAACCGCGGCAGGACGGAACCATCTATGAACAGGTCATACTTGGTAAAATCTCTGTACCCATCCTGCCTGACTCGCTCTTGTCTTACTTTTTCTCTTATCTGAACTTGATATTCGGCCGCTTCAGGTAAAGGAATTATTTGCTGTACATCTAATAATACTTCTGTGTTTAGACGATAAGGTTTAAGACGCACACAGCGAATATCAAGCCCGTGATCATTAAGCCACAACACTGCTGAAGTGATTTCTTTTGAGAAATCTGCCGAAGCCAGAACGATACGAACGTCTTGAGCAAAGCGATCTTCATCAGGGCTATCCCAACCAAGAAAATTTAATAATGACTCTCTTGCCTCGACCTCACTGCCTTCGGAGGTCAGGAAGCGGGCGTATACATCGAGCACCTTTTCAAAAGTCATTGCTGAAACCATAGCAGCATATCGGATCGCTTGTAGGTCCATATGCCCGCCATCTTCAACGCGCTTAAGTTCCACGACAACTAAATTGGCATCCGGATCAATAGCCAGCAAATCAATTCGGCGACGACTATCTGCCCATTCTCCGAATTCTTCAGCAATAACGAGACAACTGGGAGCAATTACGTCAATACTCTTTCTAAGTAAACGCTGGAGATCGTTACGTTCGCTTAGTTTGAGTTCCTCGAAAGTGGTTTCGGGTAATAGTCGGATATCATCGGTATGTATTTGATAGATAGACATGTTTTGAATAGATAATTTTGATCTCCCTGAAGGCTTTAAAACTCTATTCCCTGCTGCGCGCGGATGCCTGCGTTGTAAGGGTGTTTGATTTCGGTCATCTCGGTCACGAGGTCTGCGGCTGCGATGAGCGCGGGAGGAGCATCGCGGCCCGTGACGACGATGTGGAGGGCGGGCTGGTCTGCGCGGATGGCGCGGAACTCTTCCAGCACCTCTTCGGTCGGGAGCATCTGGTAGCTGAGGACGTAGACCAGCTCGTCAAAGACCAGCAGGTCATAGTCGCGGCTGCGCATCTTCTCGACGCAGAGCGCCCAGGTCTCGCGCGCGGTCTGGCGATCCTGCTCCGGGTTTTTGGTGTCCCAGGTGAAGCCGTCGCCCATCGTGTGCACTTCGATGCCGAGCTTCTCCGCCGACTCGTGCTCGCCGTAACGGTCATGGCGCGACTTCATGAACTGGATCATGCAGCACTTGAGCCCGCGCCCGGCCGCGCGCATCATGAGGCCGAGCGCACACGTCGTCTTGCCCTTGCCGTTGCCCGTGTGCACCATCAACAGCCCGCGCGTCTGCTCCTGATAATCCTCGCGCCGCCACTTGTATTTTTTCTCTTTCATAAAAAAGATGGTCTTGGGACTTAGGGCTTTGGTCTTTGATGTCTGCTCAAGCTTGAATGTGGCAATTCAAATTTGAGTCGCGGGCAAAGACCAAAAGCCAAAGACCAAAGACCGTTTTACGCTGCCGCGTCTTCCGTGCGGTCTATTTCGCCGTGTCGCTTCTCGACGGCTTCGATGAGCAGTCCGGCGATGAGGCGTTCGGCTTCGTCCCAGTCGCCGCGCAGGGTGCAGCCGGCCGCGTTGCGGTGGCCGCCGCCGCCGAAACGTTCGGCGATGCGCGCGACGTTGATGTCGCCCTTCGAGCGCAGGCTCGTGCGATAGACGCCGGGCGCGGTCTCTTTGAGGAGCGCGACCGTTTCGACCTCCGCGACGGTCAGCGGGTAATTGACAAAACCGTCGCCGTCCTCTTCGGTCGCTCCCGTCTGCTCCTGCATCTGTAGGCTCTGGCGCATCCACGCGACGCGGCCGGACTCGTCGCGCTGCGTCGTCGCGAGCACCTGACTCAGAAGCTGGAGCTTGCTCCAGGCATAGCTGCCGAAGACGTTCTGCGCGATCTTGGCGGGCTTGACCCCGGCCTTGACCAGCTCCGACGCGACTTTGAAAGTGCGCTCGGTCGTGTTCGAGTAATGGAAGGAGCCTGTGTCTGTGACGAGCGCCGTGTAGACGCATTCGGCGATCTCGCGTGTGACGCGGACGCCGATGGCCTTGCACAGATTGTAGATCATCTCGCCGACGGCGGAAGCGGTGGCGTCGATCCAGTTAATGTCGCCGAAGAGCGCGCTCGTCGCGTGATGGTCGATGTTGACGACGAACTGTTTTTCGAGGTCGACGAGGCCGGGGCGCGAGATGTCCGAGCATTCGATGACGAAGACGGCGTCATATTGCTGATCGACGTTGGGAGTGACGCGGATCTCTTCGGCTCCGGGCAATTCCTGGTATGAATGCGGGACGGGATCGTGTGTGATGACTTCGGCCTCTTTGCCGAGCGCACGCAGGAGCCAGTACAGACCGAGCGAGGAACCGAGTCCGTCGCCATCAGGGCGGATGTGCGAGGTGATGGCAAAGCGATGCTTAGCTTCGATCAGCTCGACGACTTGACTTAACATGTCAATAAAGCAGGGCGTAGGGCATAGGATGTAGAAAAGCTTTTCTTTTCACTACACCCTACACCCTATTCCCTATTCCTTTCTTTCGGGGGAATCCTCTGTCGTTCCCTGTGTTTGCCATTCGCGTTCGATCTCGTTGAGCAGTTGGTCTACGCGCGCGCCCTTCTCTTCAACCGTGTCGCGGACGAAGTGTATTTCGGGCGCGTGGCGCAGGTTCAGCGCGAAGCCGACCTGTTTGCGCACATACGGCGCGGCGTGACGCAGGGCGACGAGCGCGGTCTGAATCTCCTGCTCGTTGCCTTCGACCATCACGAACACGCGCGCGTCGCGCAGGTTGTCCGAGACGCGCACCTCCGTCACCGTGACGGCCTGCACGCGCGGGTCTTCCAATTCAAAACCGACGATCTCCGAAATCTCTTCCTTGAGCATCTCGGCGACTCTCTCAGGCCTTCGCATAACAAGTCCCAAGTCCCAAGTCCCAAGTCCCAAGTCCCAAGCTGTTTTTTTTGACTTGGGACTTGGGACTTGAGACGTGAGACTTACAGTTCTGTGGCTGCCACCTTCTCGACGATGTAAGCTTCGATCTGATCGCCGATCTTGAGGTCATTAAAGTTTTCGAGGCCGATACCGCACTCGAAGCCTTCGCGCACCTCTGAGGCGTCCTCCTTGAAGCGACGCAGGGAGGCGATGCCGCCTTCCCACGAGACGACGCCGTCGCGGATCAGGCGCGCGCGCGCGTTGCGCCGCACTGTGCCGTCGATGACCATGCAGCCGGCGATGGTTCCGGCACGCGGGACGCGGAAGATCTCGCGGACTTCGGCCTTGCCGAGTATCTTCTCCTTCTCGACCGCTTCGAGCATGCCGATCATCGCCGCGCGAATCTCTTCCTCGACCTTGTAGATGATCGAGTGGAGGCGTATGTCGACGCTCTCCTGCTTGGCGAGTTCGGCGGCGCGCGTCTCCGGCCTGACGTTGAAGCCGATGATGACGACCGCCGTGTCGGCCGAACCGGCCTGCGTGGCCGAGGCCAGCAGGACATCCGATTCCGTGATCGCGCCGACGCCGGAGCGCACGACCTTGACCTTGACGGCATCGGTCGAAAGCTTCTGCAAAGTGCTCTTCAAAACTTCGACGGAGCCCTGCACGTCCGCCTTGATGACGACGAGCAGTTCTTTGACTTCCGTTTGTCCGAGCGCCTCGATACCGCGCTTGGTGGTTTGCAGGAGCGTGTTCTGGCGCGTCAGCATCTGGCGGTGATGCGAGATCTGCTGCGCGCGCGTGACATCCGCGACGACCTGGAAAGATTCTCCGGCCTGCGGCACGCCCTGCAAGCCGAGCACTTCGACCGGCGTCGCCGGGCCGACTTCGGTCACGGCCTCGCCACGGTCATTGAACATCGCGCGCACCTTACCGAAAATCTGCCCGACGATGAACGGGTCGCCGATCTTGAGCGTGCCCTGCTGGACGAGGACGGTCGCCACCGCGCCGCGCCCGCGATCGAGCTTGGCTTCGAGCACGACGCCCGAAGCGAGCCGGGTCGGGCTGGCTTTGAGGTCCAGGATGTCCGCCGTCAGCAGAATGGTTTCGAGCAGCGTTTCCAGATTCTCTCTACGCTTGGCGGAGACGGGCACCATCTCCGTCTCGCCGCCCCAATCGACCGGCTGCAAGCCCTGCATCGCCAGTTCCTGCTTGACGCGATCCGCGTTGGCGTCCGGCTTGTCGATCTTGTTGATGGCGACGACGATAGGCACTCCCGCCGCGCGCGAGTGCTCGATGGCTTCGATGGTCTGCGGCATCACGCCGTCATCTGCCGCGACGACGAGCACGACCACGTCGGTCGCTTTGGCTCCGCGCGCGCGCATCATCGTAAAGGCTTCGTGACCCGGCGTGTCTAAGAAGACGACGCGGCGTTTCTCTTCCGGGTTGTCGGGGCTCGTCACCTGCACGCTGTAAGCGCCGATGTGCTGCGTGATGCCGCCCGCCTCGCCCGCCGCGACCTCCGTCGCGCGGATCGCGTCGAGCAGAGAGGTCTTGCCGTGATCCACGTGTCCCATCACTGTGACGACCGGAGCGCGCGGCAGCTCGACATCATCCGCGTCGGCTGCGATCAGCTCCTCGAACTCCTCTTCGGCGACCATCTCTTCGAACGGGACGAAGGAGACATCGTAGCCGAAGCGATGACCCAGCTCGACCGCGACATCGTCATTCAGGGGCTGGTTGATGGTCGCAAAGACTCCGCGCTGAAGCAGGAGCGTCACGACATCCTTAGGCTTGATGCCGAGCTTCTCGGCGAACTCTTTGACGGTCGAGCCTTCGACCAAACGAACGGGCTTGTGCTCGCTGTTGTCCTGTCCCACGTCCATGCGTCCGGCGATGCGGTCTTCGAGCGAGAGCGTCCTCGGCGGCGGAATGAAATCACGGTCACCGAAGCGACCGCCGCCCTTGCCGCCCTCGACCTTGCGCCCGCCGCGTGCGGTCGTGCGCGTGGAGCGTCCGCGACGGCGCGCGTCCGGCGGAGGCGTGTAGAGCGTCTGCGGCGTGGATGTCTCGCCGGGCGTGCCGCCGCGCTCGTTGCGCGCGAGCCCGGCCGCGCGTGCGCCGCCGCCGCGATCCGGCCGGTCGTTAGAGCGTTCGTGCCGTTCGCCGCGACGCTCGCGTGGTGCGGGCGGAGCTGCGACGGGCGGAGGCGTCGGCATCGGAGCGCGCTCGCCCGGACGGATGCCCGCGTTGAGCGCGGCGGCCGTCGGCCTCAGGGCTCTGATCTGTCTGGAAGGCGGAGGCGGCATCGCCGGGCGCGGGGGAGCGGCGCTCGGAGCCGGTTCGGACGCAGCCTGCGGCGCGACCGATTCGGGCGCGGCCTCGATCACGGGCGGCGCGGTCGCGGGCTCGGCCTCAGGCATTACGCTCACGGGCGCGGCTGGCTCTGCTTCCGGCTGCGCGTCGGGAGCGGTCTGCGTCGCGACAGTCGCGCCTCCATCCGTGCCCGGCAGCTCTGCGCGAGCGGCGGGAGCAAGCTTTTTGACTAAGCGAGCGGTGACGGGGCGTGCGGCCTGGCTCTGCGCTTCGGGCGGAGCCGCCGGCGCAGAAGTCTCTGCGGCAGGCGTCGCGTCTATTTCCGCCAGCTCCTCCATAAAGGAAGGATGGGAATCGGGCTCGGGGCCAGTCTCTTCGGCCTCAGCTTCGACCGGACGCACGGCCTTCTTGACGACGCGGACGGCGCGCGGCGCGGACGCCTCTTTCTTCGGAAAATATTTGTTGCGAATCTTGTCGGCCAGCTCTTTGGAGATCGAGTTGGAAGGCACAGAGACATCTACGCCCTCGCGCCGAACCTCTTCGATGAGGCGCTTCGTGTCGAGCTTGAGTTCTTTAGCCAGATCGTACAGTCTAACTTTGGAAGTAACGGTCATGCACTCCTTCTTCGACGCTGGTCAAAAACGGCGTCGCGCGCTTCAAGTAAAGGGACTTGCCAGGGGATTCTCTCGCTCTTTTTTCGAGCTGGCCCCGATCCCTTTATTTGAAGCGCTTCAAGCTCTGAAGAAGCGCAAGGGTGGGCAGGCTCTCAAAGGAGGAGAGAGGCGATGCGCGCACGTCCCCACGGCGCGCATGCGTTCATTAGCCTTACTGGGACGCATCGTCTTTCATGGATTCGGCCGATGCTGTATCAGCTTCCTCTGTCGCGCTCTCGTCCGGGGGCGCGGCCTCTTCACGATACTGCGCGACGGGCGCAGACGTGACCTGAATTTCGGGTGCGGAAGCTTCCGAAGCGAAATCCGCTTCAGGAGAAAATCCGCCTTCCTCTTCCGTGGGCGGCTCGCCCTCGCCGATGCGTGACGCCGCCTCGATATAAGCCGCGCCCGAAGAGGTGATGTCCGGCGCGGGCGTGATCGTGTCGGGCCTGAGGTCGCGTCCGATGTCCTGCAGGGCCAGTTCATCTTCGGAGATCGGGTCGGCCTCGGTCGACGCGACCGGATCCATCGAATCCTGCGCGAGAATGTCCGGCTCGGCATTAAACGGCACGCCGTTCTCGACGGCCTCGTCATAACCTGCGGCCGTCATCTCGGCCGAAGGCTCAACTTCACCGGCCTCGATTGATTCATCAAGCTCGGCCGAAACAGCGTGCTGCTCAACCGGCGCCAGAACCTCCGCAGTGTCCTCCTGCTCTTCATTCATCGCAGGCTCCTCTGCTTCCGCGCCTTCCTCAGTCGAGGCTTCAGTCGCAGCCTCGTCCTGCGGCAGGGAAATAAGGTCGCCGAGCTGCATGTCTTCACCGGCCAGCTCTCTGGCTTCGGCGAGCGAAATCTGCGTCGCCGGATCGGTCACTTCCTCGACGACTGTCTTTGAGGTCGTGAGGTCGAAGGCGTCCGACGTTTCCTCCGCGTCGCCGCTCTGGCGGGTGGCTTCGCGCGCGGCGACGACCGCTTGAGCCGCGGTCAGGATACCTTCGGCCTCGTCCAGACTGAGGTCAAGGTGCTCGACCAGGTCA
>JAFBAJ010000153.1 GCA_019247865.1 Acidobacteriota bacterium | reverse complement strand
TGACGTGGGACGATAAACTGCGATGTCCGTCTTGCCGTCGCCATCGAAATCTCCGGCGATGGGCTTGTCGCCATTGGCTCCGAACTGCTGCCCGACGACTGCGCCGTTCGAGCTTTGGAGGATATAGAACGCGCCTGCGGCCGGGCGGAAGATGGCGAAGTCGGTCTTGCCGTCTCCATCGTAATCGCCCATCAGAGGCAGGTCGCCGCTCTGTCCCCACTGCTGAAAGTGGAAAGAGTTATCGGAGCTGTAGAGCAGATAGAAAGTGTTATTCGCCGGACGATAGACGGCGATGTCGGATTTTCCGTCGCCGTCGTAATCACCCGTCGCCGGAAAGTCTCCGGCCTGACCGAAGAGTTGAGAACGAAAAGCATTGTCCGAGCTTTGGAGCACGTACCAGTAGCCCGTGCTCGGACGAAAGACCGCGATGTCGGCTTTCCCATCGCCGTCGTAATCGCCGGGCGCTGGCTGGTCGCCGCTGGCTCCGAACTGCGTCGCGTTAAAACCCGCTGTGGACTCGCTGAGATACCAGAAGCCGCTCGACGGGCGAAAGACAGAGACATCCGCTCTGGCGTCGCCGTCAAAGTCGAAGGCCGCGCGCCTGTTCGCAGACACTGTGATGACGACATCGTTGCCGGTTCCGCCCATGTAGCTGATGCGAAAATTGATGCCGCCGGGCGTGGTCAGATTCGCGCCTTCGGGCAACCCCGTAAAAGTCCCCATCACGGCGTCCGTGCCGTCGTTGTTGATGAGCGTATAGACATCGCCCGCGTTCGGCGTGAAGCCCGGCAGCAGAGCCGGAAGCAGCACGCTGCCCGTCAGGTCGACGGTCCCGCTCACGTTCACTTGATCGTAACCGCTTCCGGCAGTGTTGCCGTTCAGCTTAGGCGTCAGGGCCGACATCGCGCCGAGCATCAGATTGCCATGCACGTTCAGCACGCCCGTCGGCGAAGTCAGAGTTCCTGCGCTGAGGACGCCGCCCGTCGCGCTGATGGCTCCGGTCGTACCTGTCCCGCCGAGCGCGCCGCCCGCGAGCGTCACCGCGCTGTTCTGCTGCGAGCCGTCAATGAGCAGCAGCCCGTTACTGACCGTGGTCGCGCCCGTGTAGCTGTTGGGGCTGAAGAGCAGCGCGCCGCCCAAACCCTCTTTGGTCAATCCGCCTGAGCCTGTAATCAAACCGAGGATCGCTGTGTTGCCGTTGCCCGCGAGCGTCAGCAGGTGGCCGTTATTCGTGATGGCGATATTGACGCTCAGCGTCGCGCCCAGGTCAGCGGTAAAGCTCTGCGCCGCGCCGAGGCGGATGATGAGATTGACGGCGTGCGTTCCGGCGCTCGCCGTGATGCCGTTGTTGAGCGTGATCGGATTGCCGTTGAGCGTGTAAGTGCCGCCTGCGAGTGTGATCGAATTGAAAGCCGTGAAGAGCAGAAAATTGTTGTTCGTCGTCATCTGCGCGGCCTCGGCCGGAAAGACCAGATCGTCGCCCGACACCGGAGCCACATCGTCAACCCAGTTGGCAGCAGTCGTCCACGAACTATTTGCGCCGCCGCCGTCCCACGTCCGCGTCGCCGCACGCGCATTGAGCGAAACCGAGAGCAGGAGCAGCGCCGCGATCGAGAAGACGAAGGAGCAGCGTCGCGCTGCCGAACGGTGCAGAGAGAAAGTATGGCTCATGTTTTCCGGGCTCCAAAAAAAATATCAGAAACTAGTCAGAGGGGGCACGGTGCTCTGCGAGCCAGGCTCCGATGACGTTGACGATGTACTGCTGCTCCGCTTGCGTCAGCTCTCGCCCTTTCTCGATGCCGTGCCATTTGTATAGACAGCCGCGACAGCAGGTCGCGGTCGCGTGTTGTGCGACGAAGACCGGATGATTGCGCCAGGGCGTCTGCTTTCCATCATTTGCGGGAGACGCCGGAGCGAGCCTCCGGGCGATGAAATCAGCGGCGTGCTGCAAGACGACTTCCATCCCTTTGCTGTCGAGATAGTCCAGCTCTTTCCGGCGCAAACGCTGCCTGCTCCGAAACTCTGATGCGCTCAGGCTGATTAAAATTTCCTGCACGTCCCGCACACGCAGATTATCTCGCGCAAAGGCGCAAAGACGCAAAGGAAAACAGGAATGCTTTTCTTTGCGTCACCAGCGCCTTTGCGTGAGCTTATTTCGCGCTTGTCAGTGCGCCGCCTGCTGAGAGCTGATAATGGGGGTGTTGTATGTTAGATGACCGGCGGCGGGCTGGATCACGCGCCAGTCTTCAAAGACCAGTTCACGCGAAATTTTTCCTTCGCGCATCTCGAAGACATGCAGCAGCCGTATCTCGACTTTGGAGCCGACCGGCACGGGCGCGTTCTCCGCTCCGTCACCCGTCAGCCAGACGGTCGCCACGCTATCATCAACCACGCGCTCCTCCGTGGCGAAGCGTTGCAGCGTGCGAAATCCCTCGACCTTGAACGAGCCGAACATCCGGCGATAGTTCTCTCCGGTCGCTTCCTTTCCGCGAAAGACCAGGTTGCGGTTCGGCGATTCCCAGACGATGTCGTCCGTGTACAATTCCAAAGCCTGCTCGACCTCGTTCACGGCCTCGCTGTGAAAATGTGCCTCGACGGTCGCGAGGTTGGCTGCGATCAGTTCTTCTCTCATCTCACTCACTCCTTTCCTCCACACAGTAACGCGCAGGGCGCAGGCGAAAAGGAGCATCCGCCGGACAAAAAAAGAGGGCGAGTCTTAAAAAACCTCGCCCGCGTACTTTTCCTTTTTACTCGGAGCAACTATTTTTTGCCGGAGCCCGGCTCGGCCATCGCGCGATGCTGCTCTGCGACGATGCCTGCGGGCGTGATGAGCGCGATGGCTGAGCGCAGCTTGTTCATCCAGCCACTGACGACATCGCCTTCGCCGCTCATCATCGCATCAAAGCCGGTCTGCGCCACATCGGCCGGATCATCCTTCTCCTGCTGCCCGACCTTCGTGTCGAGCATGTCCGCGCGCGCGAAAAATTCGGTCTCGGTCGCGCCCGGCATGAGACACGTCACGGTCACGCCCGTGTCCTTCAGCTCCGCCCTGAGCGCGAACGAGAAGGAGTCGAGGAAAGCCTTCGTGCCGTTATAGACGGCCTGATATGTGCCCGGCATAAAGCCCGCGATGGAGCCTGTGATGAGAATGCGTCCCTGCCCGCGCGCGCGCATCTCGCGCCCGACCTGCTGGATGAGATAGATCGTGCCGGTGATGTTCGTGTCCAC
>JAFBAJ010000147.1 GCA_019247865.1 Acidobacteriota bacterium | reverse complement strand
AGATGGTCTCATCATCGCCGGGCGCGCGCTCCAGCGCGGCTGTGATCTCGCGCTCGTCGCGCAGGACGTAGTCGTGAAAATCGAATCTCTCAAACGTGTTCTCGCGCGGCAGCGGCACGAGCGCGTTGCGCCCGGCGTAGTATCTTTCCAGCGGCAGCGCCGCGCCCGCGTGAAAGACCAGAATCGCCTGGCCCGGCTGCTCCTCGGACATCAGGTAAGCCGCGACTCGCTGCCAGTCGCCGTACTTCGCCAGCGGCCTGTAATGCTCGAACAGCGCGGTCAGGGAAAAGAGCAGCACGAGACAGACCCAGACGTACAGCACGCGCCTGTTCTCCGCCAGCCGGACGAGCGCGAAGACCGCCAGGTTGACCGGCAGGAACAGCACGATCGTGTGCCGGATCTGCAACAGCATCTCGCCCGACAGGCGCGCAGTGAAGAGGAAGAAGAGCGTGACGACGAGAGTAATCGTCCACAGCGCGATGAATTCCGGAGTCAGAATGTGCCGCTTTTTGTGTAGAAGATAAAGCGCGAAGCGATAACCGAGCAGCACGAGCGTACCTAGATAGCAGAGCCGCAGAATCCAGCTCCTGACCACGAGCGAAAAGTCCCAGCCCGGCGGCAGCACGTAATCCTTCATCCGCCACGTCACAAACTTAAAGCCCTCGAACCACGTCTCCCGGTTCTGCATCGGAGCCGTGTGCGCGGACATCTGATAGCGTATGAAGGGCAGCATCGGCGCGAAACAGAGCCCGACCGCCACCATCCCGACCAGATATTCAACCAACGCGCGCCAGCGCTTCAGCGCACAGAGCGCGCACGCATTGGCGACCAGCAGAAAGCCCATGTAGTACTGCGTATAGAGCGCCGCCAACGCGAGCACGACGTAACAGACCTGTGCCCGTCGGCTCGGCGTCTCCGACAGGTAGCCGTCATGGAAGGCGAGCAGCAGCAGCGCCGTCAGGAGCAGCACCAGAGCGTAGAGCCGCACATCCACCGCGACGATGATGACGAGCGGATTGAAGGCCACCGCCGCGACAAACCACGCCGGATGCACGTCCCTGAAGAACCTGCGTGCGAGCTGCGCCGTGACCTGTATCGCGAGCCCGACGCACGCGACCGAGAAGAGACGCGCGAAGAAGATCGAGCTATTAATTTTTCGCCATAAACTGAGGAGGAGAAAATAGAGCGGAGCTTGCAGCTCGAAATTCAGCGCCTGACGCAGGCCGTAGCCGACGCCTCTTTCGGTCGTCCCCAGCGAGAAGGCTTCGTCCACCCAGATGTTGAGCTTGTATGCGAGCGAGAGCGTGAGCAGCAGATGCAGCAGGAGGAGGAGCGGGACGAGAAGTGGCTGCGCGCTTTTCAGTGCGACGGATGATGTGCTTCGCTCCCGCGTCCGGCTCATCTTTGAGACACGCGCTCAGGCGCTTCCTTCTCCGCTTCCGCAGGCAACTCGAAGAGCAGCGCCGCCTCGCACTCCGCGCGCAGCGGGAATGCTCCTCGGACCTGCTCTTCAAATCCGGCCCTCTTTTTCAGCGCGTTTTTCTCGGCCACAAAATATCGAGCCCCGCGCGCCGCAAAGCCCCTCAGAGCTTCGACCGACTGCTCCTCTTCGCAGATGTTAAAGCCTTTGCGGTCCAGCCAGTAGAACATATACGAAGCATTATAAGCGACCGGGTAGCCTTTGGAATCCAGACAGGCCCCACCGGAAGCGACGATCAGGGCACGCGGCTCGACTCGCGGAGCAAAGCTCTGCGCGCATTCGTACAGCGCTTGTCCGTCCTTGCGCTCACGATAGCTCTGAACGATCCCGCGCAGCTCGAAGAAGAAAGTGGAGGTCAGGCAGAGCAGCAGGAGGTAGACGAGCACTGTGCTCATCAGCGGCGACCGTTGTAAAGGAGCGCCCGCTTCCGGCTCTCGCACGCGCGTGAGGTAAAAGAGCAGCAGCAGGAGGGTCGCCAGCCCGACCTCGGCCGCCGTCAGCACGTAGATGTCCGAGTGCAGCTGCATAATGTCCGGCGCACCCAGCACCCCCAGAACGATGGTCAGCAGAATCGAGCCGATGATTAACTGGAAGACGAGTCGCGGAGACAGTGTGAGCCGCCTGATCGCACAGACCCCCGCGCCGACCAGCAGCGCGACCGGCGGCAAAGAGACGATATGATAATAGAAAGCCCAATCGTCAGCGGACGTGCGCGCCACGATGAGGTAGTAAACGAAGATCGAGAACAGCCACGCGAGACTGATTTTGACGGCGCGCTCCGATTTTCCGAGGAGCACGCCGACGGCTGCCAGCACCAGCCCCGTCGGCATCCAGATGTGCAGCAACTCCTGCCGCCAGATGCCCGTCACGAAGCCGGGGTCTGTGAAGAGGTCCCATCCGGCCCAGTGATACTCGTTCGACACGCCGAGCGAGTTGCCATACATCTTCCAGAAGCCGCGCGCGTGCGTGTACCACAGGGCGGCGGGCAAGAGCGCGAGGAGCGCGAAGAGCAGCACGCGCGGTTGTCGCACGGCCGCCCAGCCTTTGCGATTCAGGAGCAGCACCGTGAAGAGCAGACCGATGTGGCCCGCCGTCGCCTTCGCCAGGATGGCGAAAGCGGTGGCGACAATCGCCACCACATAGTATTTCCATGAATCGCTGTCGAGCCAGTGCAGGAAGGCATACACGGCCAGCGTGTAGCAGAGAAACATCAGCCCGTCCGGCTGAATCCAGGTCGCGAGGTTGATCGCCACCGGATTCAGGATAAAAAACAGAGCGGCCGCGAACGCACCCGGCGGCGGCAAAAGATAGCGCGCCAGCCGGAAGAAGACCAGCATCGCTGCGAGCGAGATGAGGTACGAGAGCACACGCGGAAAGAGCTCGTGATAGCCGAAGAGCTTGTACAGGACGGCTATCGTCCAGGGGTACACGGGCAGCTCCATCTCCGCGAAGCCGGGAGTCGTGCCGCGCCAGTCCACGCGCGGATAAAACGGATTCATCCCCTCGCGGTAGAAGTTGCGCGCGATGCCCGCGTCATCCGCTTCGCGCCAAGAGGGGCGGTCAATCGGATGTCCCAGGTCTGTCGCGCGGAAGGCTGCGCCCAGCACGAACAGACAGGCGAAGATGAGAAAGCCTTTCTTCATGGTGCAACGTCTCGGAGGGCGCGCGGCTCGTGTTCGGCGAGTCTCTGTGACTGGCGTCCGTTCGTTCTTCCGAGCCGCTTGCGCATGATTGTCCGCAGCATCCGAAAGGCCGTCTGCGAAACCTTGAAATAGTTGGCCGAATGTTTCGATTCTCCGCCGATGCGCCGGTGATAAGAGACCGGCACCTCGATAATTCGTTGGCGCGCTTCGAGCGCCGCGACCATCATCTCAGGCGAAAGCTCCGGCCCCGTGCCGTGCAGCAGGGGACGCATCTTGTGATAGGTCTCACGCCAGAGCGCGCGATACGTGCAGCCGACATCCGTGAAGCGCGGCTGCTGTCCCCACCACAGGCTCTCGACGAACTTGGCGACGAGCACGTTGCCCCAACGCACAGGCCCGCGCATATTGGTTCCCTGCTCGACCAGCTCGCGCGTCGTTCGCGTGCCCACCACCATATCTGCGTCCTTGAGGTATTCGAGCAGCTTGTCCAGGTCGCGTGCGCGAAAAGAGAAGTCCGCTTCGACGACGACGAGGATGTCGCCGGTCGCGTGATCCAGGCCGTAGCGGATCGTGTCGCCGTAGCCCTTGAGCTTGACCGTCTCGACGCGCGCCCCGGCTTCGCGCGCGACCTCCGCCGTGCGGTCGGCGGACGAGTTGTCAACGACGAACACTTCATCCACCACGTCGCGGAAATCGCGCACCACATAGGCGATGGACTGCTCTTCGTTGAAGGCCGGGATGACGACGCTCGTCTTGTACTGCGGAAAGCGCGCGGCGCGCTCCTTGTACTGCGCGTAGTTGTAATCGTCAATCGTGTTGATATTGAAATAGTCGCCCCGCAGGAGAAACGGAAGCACGCGCCGGCCACGCGCGGCGAGCGTATTGATGGCGTCCGTCAGCTCGACCCGGCCGGAGCGTTCGGAGGGCGTCGTCTGTTCGATGGCGTCGAAGATCTCCGGCGTGAAGAGATACGTCCCGCAGCCGAGCAGGTCGTTCTCGATCTCGACCGGCTTTTCCACCAGCGAGGCGATTCGTTCGTGCTCCAGCCTGACGCTGTAGTTGCGCTTGATCTGATGCAGGTCTTCCGTCCGGAGGAGACCGCAGACCGCATCGAACGGCTGCGCGCAGAGCGTCTTGAGCTCGCCGTGATTGGAATTCAGATACAGCTCGTCTCCGAGCAGGGTGATGAAAGGCGCGTTGAAGAACTGCTTCGCCAGCAGGACTCCGCGCGCCAGCCCGATCTCCGGCTCCGGGCATTCGACGTACCTGATGGACACGCCGAGCCGCCCTCCGTCTCCGAGCCGCTCTCTGATCTGCTCGCCGAGATAACCGACGATGATCGTGATGTCGCGGATGCCGAGCGAGTCGCGCAGAATCTCGACGTTGCGCTCAATGATCGGCCGGCCGTCGATCTCCAGCATCACCTTAGGCATGTACACGGTCTTAGGGTAGGCGCGGATGCCCCGCCCGGCCGCAGGAATTAAGGCGCTTGTGATCATAAAACCTCTCCAGCTTGGGCTCGGCTGTCGCCTGCAAGCCAAGCTATATCTGCTGCTCGCGTGCGTTGAAGCTCGGCGCGACCAGCGGCAGGTCGGGCGCGGACGACGCTCGCTGCGCGTGCTCTCTCATCGTCAGGACGTTGAAATGCTTCTTCATCTCGTCGAGCAGCTCGCCGACCAGCGCGAGCTTTTCCTGGCCGGAAATATTCATCCCCGGAAAGAAGGCCAGGTCCTCGACATCATCTCCGCCCAGAAAATCGAGCGGATGCAGCAGCAGCGACAACTCCGTGCCCGTCATCCGGCAGAGCCTCAGCGCGGTCTTGAAATAGCTCCGCGCGAGCGAGCGCGAGTACCGGCTCAGATAGAGCACGTAGCTGACATGCACCGGCACTTTGAAGACCGGCATCGTCGTGACCGGAATCTCGACCAGCGTCCCGGACTCCACCTGCCAGCGATACGGCTTCAACGGTTGCAGCCCGTCGCGCAGCTTGCCGAAGAGGGCTTTGCGCTTGCGCTTCTCCTCCTCCTCCAGCTTCGTCGTCATGAAATAGTAGGCGCGCGCGAGCGGCCCCAGATAAGTCGGAAAGGTCGAAGCGTCGTACTCGTAGCCGCGCTTGAGGAGCACGCGCAAAATTTCCTGCGAGAAGATAAAGCCGGGGCCGCGAAAGCCGACCGGACGACGGCCGGTCACGCGCTCGATGGCCTCTTCGGCCTGAGCCAGTTCCGCCTCGATCTCCGTTTCGGAATTGAGATGCATCCACGGCTCGTGATGAAACGAGTGGTTGCCGATCTCGTGCCCGGCCGCGCTGAGCTGCGCGAGCGACTCGCGGTTCTTCTCCAGCGCGGCGTCCTGCCCGACGATGAAGAAAGTGATCTTCAGCTCGCGCTCCGCCAGAAACTTCAGCACGCGCGGCACGACCACATCGAGATACGACGGGAAACTCTCCCAGCCGGCATCTCCGTGGGTCTTCATGTAAGACCACTTGTTATCAAGGTCCAGGGACAGGCTGGCAAATGGCTTCGTCTTCATATTCCTCTGCGACGCGCGCGGCGACCTCACGCGAGACATCTCTCTCAGGCTGTGACAACAGGCGCGCGGCCGATTTTTCCGCGAGCTGCACGGTCTCGTTGACGTTCAAAGTGCCGTTGACGATGTGCGCCGAGTTGATGATGTGCAAACCCTCCACGCTCGTACGCATCGCGGGCAGCTTGTCCGAGTAGTTCAGGGTCGGCAGCGGGAACACGTACGGCACACGCGAAACCTGGAAAGCCACGACATCGCTTCTCTCAAAATGAGGATACATCCGCGCAATCGCGTTTAAGAAGCTCTCCCTGATCTCCTCGTCCGACAGGTCGAACATCGCGTCATCGGGCGCTACATATTTTGGAAGATAGACGAGCGCGTGCCCGCCGAACTGCTCCCGGTCGACGAGCGCGGACATCTCGATGACCGCCGTGAAGGGCACGAACGAGTCCGTGATGTTCGTCACGTAA
The DNA here is from genome assembly GCA_019247865.1 of Acidobacteriota bacterium. Taxonomy (GTDB): domain Bacteria; phylum Acidobacteriota; class Blastocatellia; order Pyrinomonadales; family Pyrinomonadaceae; genus JACMLC01. Next base: position 2,286 of record JAFBAJ010000147.1, on the reverse strand, counting down.
AAGTCTGCGAGCGGCTTTTTCAGCAGCAGCGATGCGCAGATGATGCCCTGATACTGCACGCCTTTGAGCTTCGCCTGCTCTTCCTCCGTCAACTCCGCACAGGCGCGCGCCGCGACCGTTCCCGGCACGGTCAGGACGACCTGATCGAACGCCTCTCGCGCTCCGTCTTCAAACTCCAGAGCGAGCGCGCCGCCCGTTTCCGTCTCAACCTTTCTGCGCTTGTGCTTGAGATGGACGCGTACGCCCCTCTTTTCCAGCATCTCGCCGAAGCGTGCGAGGATGCGCGCGTAGCCGCCGGGCACGTAGCCGAACATCTCTTTCTTGAGGCCCGTCCGCCGCGCCGCATACATCCTTTGAATCGTCGCCCAGATAAAAGCCGCCGAAGCCTGCCGGTAACTCTCGCCGAGCTTCGCGCGCAGGAGCGGCAGCCAGATCTTCTCGAATGTCCTGCGCCCGGACAATTTCCTGAGCCATTCCGCGACCGAAACTTTTTCGAGCCGCTTCCAATCTTTCACACGCGCCGCGTAAAAGATGGTCGCGCCCAGACGCAGCTTGCCCACCAGGCCGAGCGGAGGGAATTTTAGAAACTCCACCGTGTTCGACATCGAGAGCAACTGTCCGTCCGTGTAAAAGCCCGTCCGCGTCTCGACCCAACGCATCTCTTTTTCCAGGCCCAGCTCATCGAGCAGCGCGCGCAGGTGCGTGTCCGACAGGAGCGTCACGTGATAATGCCTGTCCCACACGACCTCGCCCAGACGCCACGCGCTCGCCAGCCCGCCCAGCTCCGGCGCACTTTCAAACAGCGTGACTTGCCGCCCCGCTTCAGCCAGCCGCAGCGCCAGCGTCATGCCGAGCAGCCCGCCGCCGACGATTGCCCAGTTTTCAGATTCAGAAGCCCGTGTCATCAAATTGTAGGGGCAGGGCTTGTCCCTGCCCGCCGCGCTTATGCGCGAATCTATCTACTTAACACTCAATCCGGACCGAACGCGAACCTTGCGGATCGTCCTTTTCGGACGATGCGGGCAGGGACGAGCCCTGCCCCTACAAGTTCTCTCTGACCTCTCCGTCCTTCACCTCATACCTCAACTCACACGCGCTGCATTTCACTTCGGCGAGATTCGCCGGTTCGTTTTCATGAAAGCGAAGCAGCATCTGTCCGCAGCGACAGACGCAGCCGACCGAGCGCGCGGGGCTTCCGAGGGCGAGATGAAAGTCGGGCACGGACTTCGTCACGAGCGAGCCCATGCCGATCATCGCAAAGCGTCCGATGACGAGGTCGTTGCCGATGACGGAGCCCGCGCCGATGGTCGCTCCTTCGCGCACTAAGGTCGGCAGCGTGTGCTCGTCCGGCTCTGACGAACGCAGCTCTTTCAGGTCGGAAGTGGTCGCGCGCGGGAAACGGTCGTTGGTAAAGATCGTGCCCGCGCTGATCATCACGCCGTCTTCGATGGTGACGGCGTTGCAGATGTAGACCATCGCGTTGATCTTGACGCGGTTGCCGATTGAGACGCCGTAAGCGATGTACGTCTTTTCGCCGACGATGCATTCTTCGCCGAGCGTGGTCGAATGGCGGATATGTACGCTGTCCCAGACGGACGTGCCGCGACCCAGCCGCACGCCATCTTCGATCAACGCGGTCGGATGGATGCGTACGTCGCTCATACTACGTTGCTGGCCTGGATGATCTGCTCCGCGTTGCTGTGACTGCTCTCAAAGCTCCCGCCGTTGACGGTCGTCCAGCGATTCTGGCGCAGGGCGGAGTACGCGGCCTCGACGACTTCGACGGACGCAAGCGCATCTTCGGGAGTGACGAGCAGCGATTCTTCGCCCGCGATGGCGCGCGCGAAGTTGTTGATCTGATTCCGAAAAGCTTCGACCTTGTTGTAGCCCTTGCCGAAGACGACCCAGTCGCGGCTCGAAGTCTGGCGATACTTCGACTCTTTCCAGCCGACCGAGATCGTGCCGTGCGAGCCGTAGATGTTGATGAAGCTGTCGAGCTCCTTGTTGATGCTCCACGAAAGGTCGATTGCGCCCATCACTCCGCCCATGCTGCGGACGAAGATATGCACTGTCTCTTCGACCGAGAGACCCTGACTGCGCTTGCCTTCGACGACCTGCACATCCGCGAGCGGCCCCAGGAAGTAGCGCATCAGGTCGACCGAATGCGTGCCGTTGTCGATCAGGACGCCGCCGCCGCTGATCGCCGGATTCGAGTTCCAGCGCGCGGCCATGTCCACGCGCGAGGTAAAAGCGTTTTCAAAGAGCACGATCTCGCCGAGGATGCCG
>JAFBAJ010000072.1 GCA_019247865.1 Acidobacteriota bacterium | reverse complement strand
AAAAAGTTTGACGAACCAGCGGATGACAGCTTGCCCGTCATCGTCGGCCTCGGCGAGCTGACCTGGGATCTGCTGCCCGGCGGCAAACAACTGGGCGGCCCGGCCACCAACTTCGCACATCTCTCCCGGCTGCTCGGCAATCAGGCGGCCGTCGCCAGCCGCGTCGGACGGGACGAACTCGGACGCGAAGCCCTCGCGCGCCTCAGAGAGAGAGGCATCATCACGAGCTACATACAGGTTGACGAGACGCATCCGACCGGCACCGTCGGCGTCCGGATCGGCGAGCGAGGCGAGGCGCTCTATTCGCTGAACCTGAATTCGGCCTGGGATTATCTGGAATGGAGCGACGAGTGGGAAGAGTTGGCTGGACGCGCGCACGCTGTCGGCTTCGGCACGCTCGGCCAGCGCGAGCGCGTCGCGCGCGAAACCATCACACGGTTTCTGGAACGGACGCGACCCGAAACCCTGCGCATCTTTGATGTCAACCTGTGTCACGCCTTCTTCACGACAGAGATGCTGACGAAGTCTCTGGAGCTGGCGACCATCGTCAAGCTCAATCACAAAGAGCTGCACACGGTCGCGCGCATGCTCGGGCTCGATGCAGCCGGAGAAGAAGCGCTCTGTCGTCAACTGATGCAGAAGTTTGAAATCGCGCTCGTCGCCGTCACGCGCGCAGAGCACGGCAGCCTGCTCATTACAGCCGAAGAGTCTCACGACCATCCGGGCTTTGCGGCGCGGGTCGCAGACACCATCGGCGCGGGCGATGCCTTCACGGCCGCGCTCGTACACTTTTATCTGCGCGGCGAGCCGCTCGAACGCATCAACGAAGCCGCGAATCGTCTGGGGAGCTGGCTTGCGACGCATACCGGCGCGACGCCCGAAGCCAGCCCGCAGACGCTCCAAAGAGTGCTCGGCGATCTACTTTCCTAACAGGCTCAAAGTTCGCTCGCGCCGTCCCCAGGCGATGATTATCATCACCAACAGCAGGATGATGGCCGCGACCGGACTGCCGCCGATGATGAAGAGATGCGTCGGGATGGCTCCCAACATCACGCAGGCCAGGATAAGCGCGCCCACGCCGCACAGCCGCGGAATCAACAACAGCACCGCGCCCAGCAGTTCGAGGCTGCCCGTGAGATAGCGGAACCACTGGCCGACGCCGATCTTCTGGCCGATCATCGCAAAGCCCTGGACCGACTGCGGGTCGCTCGTCAGCTTCGTCCACGCCGCGAGCAGGAACAGCGCCGCCGCGCCGATCTGCAAGATCCACAGAATGACATTCAACGCCTTGCCCGTCGTCGTGTTCGTGTTACGCGCTACTGCTTGAGACATGATGATTCTCCTCTCTCTCAAAAAGCGATGTCGCCCATCCGCCCGCTGCGATAATCCTCCAGCGCCTGATAGATCTCTTCGCGCGTGTTCATCACGAACGGCCCGTACCGCGCGACCGGCTCGTTCAAAGGCAAGCCCGCGATCAGGAGCACGTCGAGCGGCTCGGCCGCCTCTTCGGGCACGGAAATCTCAAGCGCGTCGCCATCCTGTGCGAACATCACCATCTGGCCGTCCACGGCCTCTCTGGCTCCAAACAATCCCGCGCCGTCGATCACGTACGCGAAGGCGTTGTACTCGCGCGGCACAGGCTGCACGACGTGGCCGCCCGGCTCAAGGGTCAGGTGCAGATAGATGATCGGCGTCCGCGTCTCGATCAAAGCACGCGCGCCCAGAGATTCTCCCGCGATGACTTTGACCTTGACCAGCCCGTCCGCAGACTGCGCGACGGGAATTTTCTCGGCCGGAATCTCCTGATAGCGCGGCGTCATCAGCTTATCGCGGCGCGGCAGATTGACCCAGAGCTGAAAGCCGTGCAGCCTGCCTCCTTCGCGCGCGAACTCTCTTTCGGGCATCTCGGAATGGACGACGCCCGCGCCCGCTGTCATCCACTGCACATCGCCCGGACGAAGCTGGCCCTGATGCCCCTGCGAATCTTTGTGCTCCATCCGTCCGGTCAACATGTAGGTCACCGTCTCGAATCCCCTGTGCGGATGATCTGGCGCGCCTTTGGCCTGTCCCGGCGAATAATCCTTAGGCCCCATCTCATCGAGCAAGAGGAAGGGGTCGAACTCCGAAAGCGCGTGCGTCGGAAACGGGCGGCGTACCAGAAAGCCCTCGCCCTCCATCGTCTCGACGCCGTTGACGATGCTTGCCACCGTACGCAGGTCTTCAAACTGCTGTGTCATTACTTTCTCCTCAACTCCAAAACATCATGGAACGGCGGCTCGCGCGTCTTGCAGGCCGACTCAATTCACACGGCCTTCAAGACGCACGAGCCGCCCTTGATGATTACGCTTCACAACTCTTACGCCGACGCGGACTGCTCCAACTTAACGATCTCGTGCCCGGCATCCTTCCATTCCTCCAGGCCGCCCTCGTAGGCCGTGACGTTGGTGTAGCCGAGTTCGATCAGCTTCTTCGCCGCCAGCATGCTCTGCGGGCACTGCGGGCCGCCGCAGTAAGTGATGATCAACGCGTCCTTCTCCAGCTTCATCGCCGCAGCCTCCCGGCCGATCTGATCGAGCGGCACGCGGTGCGAGCCCGGAATCAGCTCGCCGTGAAAATACTCGTCCGTGAGGACGTTCCAGAAATGAAAGTCTCCGCCCTGTTCGAGCTTGCGGGACAGTTCCTCCGTCGTAATCGTGTTCACTTCAGACATCACCATTTCTCCTTTACGGTCGCGGCAAATGCTTGTCGCAACACATGTTTGAACAAAAAAATTCAGCCTTCGTCTTCCTCTTCCGTATAGATGCCCTCGCAGATGCGCGTCAGGACGCGGCAATCCTGCCGCGAGACGCGCTCCCTGAAATAGCTGTTGGCCTCGTCCATCGCGGGCTCCATCCGCTCCAACAGCCCCAGGCCCTTGCGCGTGATGCGCGTCACACTGAGCCGCCGGTCCTCCTCCGAACGGTCGCGCGAAACCAGCCCCTGCGACTCAAGCCGATCCACCAAGCGCGTCACATCCGGCGCTTTTTCGAGCAAACGCGCCGCGATCTCGCAACGCGGATGGCCCGCCGGATGCGCGCCGCGCAGGATGCGAAGCACGTTGTACTGCCCCGGCGTGATGCCGAACTCCGAGCAGGCACGCTCCAGACGGCCGCGCACGTGATCGGCCGCGACCATCAAATTCAACACGGCCTCCTCCGCCGGGCTCCCGAAATCCGCCGTCTGCTTGAGCCTCTTTTTCAGGGCGTCTCCCATACACCATTCTTATACCATACTAATTCCCGTGTTGCAACACATATTTTAGCCACAGAGGGCACAGAGCGCACAGAGAAAGGAAATGAAATTATTCCCTCTGTGTTCTCTGTGCCCTCTGTGGCTAATTTCTTATTCTCCGAGCGCCGCGTACCTGAAGATGCGGAAGCGGTAGCGCTGCTGGTCGCGCATGTTCCTGGCGACGATGCCGTGCAGGTTATC
>JAFBAJ010000003.1 GCA_019247865.1 Acidobacteriota bacterium | reverse complement strand
TGGGCACGCGCGGCCGATCCTTCTTATCCGAACGCGCGTAGCCGTAATACGGGATGACGGCCGTCACGCGCTCTGCCGAAGAGCGGCGAAACGCGTCGAGCATGACGAGCAGTTCCATCAGATTGGCGTCGGTCGGAGGGCACGTCGGCTGGACGATAAAGATGTCGCCGCCGCGCACGTTCTCGTCGATCTGAAAGTTGAACTCGCCGTCCGAGAAACGCTCCGTGATGGCGCGCCCCGGATCACAGCTCAGGTAATGGCAGATCTCTTCCGCCAACCTGACGTTCGCGTTGCCGGAAAAAACTTTGATGCCGCCGGTGGTTCCCATAATAATCGGTGGTCAGTGGTCAGTGGTCGGTGGTCAGATAACGGATTAATTCTGACTACCGACCATTGACCACTGACATCTGCGGTTGTGGCTGGGGCGGGTGGATTCGAACCAACGAATGCCGGTTCCAAAGACCGGTGCCTTACCACTTGGCTACGCCCCAATGTCAAACTCCCGGATGCGTGCGCCGCAGCGGGCGTGCGCAGGCTCCCAGCTCCTCCAGATAACTCGCGCGCGAAAGGGTCTCACATTCGTAGAGCCGCCAGGCTGTTTCCGCCCTCAGCGCCTGCGCGGCGCGTACGCGAGATTCCAGATCATCAAAGACGCCGAAGACGCTCGCGCCGCTTCCGGCCAGCAGCGCCGCGCGCGCGCCCGCCTGCTTCAGAGCCTCAGCGGCGCGCAAAATCTCGGAGTGCAGGCCGTAAATGACGGGCTCGAAATCGTTCCGCAGGTTATCAGGCAAAGAATCCGGGATTTGCGTGTGCGGACGCGAACTGGAAAGGATAATGTCGCCTCCAACCTTTGTCAAGGCGGGCGCGTTCAGTGCTTTATAAGCCTCTGCGGTCGAGACCTGAACGGGCGGCTTGATGATCAAAAGAGGCGTCGCGGGCGCATCCGCCAGCGGCTCGATCTCCGTTCCGAGTCCGGTGCCGAGCGCCGTCCCGCCCGTGAAAAAGAAGGGCACGTCAGCTCCTAAATCAGCGCCCAACTCCTCCAGCTCGCGCTGCTGCGGCTCAAGCCGCCAGAGCCGCGCGAGCCCCAGGAGCGCGACGGCCGCATCGCTTGAGCCGCCGCCGAGTCCGGCCGCAGACGGAATGCGTTTCTCCAGGCTGATGGCCGCGCCCCGTGTGACCCTGTAACGCTCGCGCAGAGCCCGCGCCGCGCGCACGACCAGATTGCTCTCATCGTGCGGCACGTCCGGCGCGTCGCAGTCGAAGGTGATGTCTGAGTCGTCGCTTGGAGTGAAGGTCAGGCGGTCCGAGAGCGTGACGGTCTGAAAGATGGTGTGCAGTTCGTGATAACCGTCCGCGCGGCGGCCGAGCACGCGCAGCGTCCAGTTGATCTTGGCGAAGGCCGGAAGCGTGAAAGCTTTGAAAGACAAAACGGGCGGCAAGCCTCTGCAAACTTTTGCTGCGCCTGCCGCCGCGTGATGCTTGCTGGTTGCAGCGCAGCGTCAGGGCTGGATGAAAACCTGTGTAAAGAAGACGCGTCCGTCCGGCGCGATGGCGACGCCGACCGCCGAGCGCGTCCAGCGCGAATTCAAAAGATTCTCGCGGTGCTTATACGAAACCATCCAACGCTCCGCGACAAAGGCCGCCGGATCGTCGTAGCCCTGATTATACGCGATGTTCTCGCCGAGCGCTTTCCAGCCACGGACGCCCTGCGCGCGCGCGCGCTCGACCATCGTCATCCCGCCCGGCTGATTGTGGTTGAAGAAATCGGACTGCGCCATGTTCTCCGAATGCGAGCGTGCGAGCCGAGCCAGCTCCGGGTCCCAGACGAGCGGCTGCTGGCCGCGCGCGCTGCGCTGCGCATTGATGAGCTCGAAGGCGCGACGTTCGAGGCCGCCGACGTTTCTGGCCGAGGCCGCGGGCGCGCTCGCGACCGGAGTCGCAACCATCTCGCGCGACATGTTCGAGACGACGCGCGCTCTGACCGGAGACGGAGCGGCGGGCGGAATCGCGCCGCTCGCGATCATGCGTGCGACCGGTCGTGCAGAGGTTCTCTGCGCGACCGCGACGCCGGCGGTCACGAACAGGCCGAGAACCAGAATGAGCGCAGAGCGCAAACAGATTTTGATCAATGGACGGGGGAGCCGTGAAGCGACGGCTGCGCGCGAAACTAAACTCACAGTACACCTCACTTCGGCAGCCGGACGATCTCAAAAGTTTTTGTCGGAAAACTTTGCTTGAGACTCCTGGCTTTGCGAACCCGCATCGCTGCGGGAGTGCCACTTATCGGTGATGGCCGCTGAACTCAGCACACTGGAAATGCTTTACTGCTCAGGGAAGCAGAGCGGGCGCAAACTTTTTGGACGTATGGTGTCGGCGAAGGTGTAGCAGTTTGTTGAGAGAAGACCTGTGTCGGAACTTTTCTCAGACCGCTTTCGGCAACCAGACAGTCTCAGAATCGGGGAGCAGTGCGAAGTAGAACCTAAGACTTTCGCGCTGCACTGAGATTCACGGCTTTGCGCCCCTGCCTCGCGGCAGGTTTGCCCTTTTCGTGTGCAATCCAACTAACTTGACGAAAGATCAGGGCCGCTCTGTCACTTACAAAATATAAATGACAGCCAACACTTTCGATTAAACAATAATTGTCCAAACACTGTCAACAAAGTTTTTGGCGCGGCGAGATGAAGATTTCATTGCAGCCCGCATTGCGCCCTTTTGCTCAGCAGAATGGGCTTTTTATTGAGCGAAAACGGGCCGGGTCACTTGAGGTTGCCGCCCAGTTTCTGCTTGAGGCGTGTGGCCTGCTCGCCCTCGTTGAGGAGGCTGAGCGATTTCTGCCAGGCGGCGCGCGCCTGTTCCAGCCTGCCGCGCTTTTGATAGAGGTCTCCGAGATGTTCCTGGATGGTGGCCGAACCGTCGCTGCGCCGCGCGGCGTCCGCCAGATAACGCTCGGCATCGTCAAGCTGGCCGAGCTTGAAATAGGCCCAGCCGAGGCTGTCCAGAAACGAAGGGTTGGTCGGCTCTGCTTTGACCGCGCGCTGAATCATCTCCAGCGCTTCATTCAAACGCTCGTTATGCTCGACCAGAAAATAGCCCAGGTTGTTGAGCGCGGTCGCGTTGTCCGGGTCGGCTACGAGCACCTGCCGCAGAGAGTCTTCCGCGCCTTTGGTATCGCCCGCGCGCTCCTGTGCAGAAGAGAGCGTGATCAGCGCGGCCATTTTCAAATCGGGTCGCTCAGACGGCGCGAGCCCCAGCGCCTGCCGCGCGACCGTGACGCCTTCCGTGCCGCGCCCGGCCTGCGTGTAGAGCGCAGAGATGCGCAGGTAGATCTCAAAGTCCGCGAGCGAAGCGTTCTCTGGCGGCGCGGGCTTGCCTTCGCCGGACGAGAGGCGCGAGCGCAGGAGCGTGACGGCTTCGTCCACCTTACCGAGGTCGCTCAGCGCGAAGGCTTCGAGAAAGAGAAAATCGGTCTGGTCCGGATAACGCTGGCGTGCGGCGCGCGCGGCCTGCACGGCTTCACTCTTTTTTCCGAGACCGCGCAGCAGCTCTATGTTCTCGACCTCGATGGTCGGGTCGTTGCTCCCCAGGAGCTTGCGCATGCGTTCGATGACCGCCGTCGCTTCCGCAGCATTGCCCGCGCTTCTGTGCAGCGCGACGATGCGGCGCAGGATAGCGCCCGCGAATCGCTGCTGGGCTTCATCCGTCAGAGGCGTGTTGCCGGTGATGCCCTGCGATTTCAGAACCTCTTCATACGCGGCGACCGCTTCCGTGTAATGCAGCGCGTCGGCGTAGGTCTGCGCCAGCGCGAGCCGCAGTGCCAGGATGTTCTCTTTGTCCGCCTCCGGGTGGCGGCCGATGGCTGCGCGCAAGGTCTGGACGGCATCGTCCAGCCGCCCGCCGCGCGCCTGCACGCGCGCCAGCAGGATCGGCGCGGTCGTGCTCTGCGGCTCGGAGGCGACCATGCTCTTGAGCTCCGCGATGACGGTCGAGTTGTCGCCGCCGCCGCTCGCGTCCACGACACGGCTCAGGAGCTCTTCATAGCTGCCGTTCTCAGGATTCAAAGAGATGGCGCGGCGAATGGCCGTGATGGCTTCGCGCAGGCGTCCGGCGCGCAGCAGAGCTTCGCCGAGACGCGCGGCGGCGGCATCCTGCGTCAGCTCGCGCCCGCCCGTGATGGTCTGAAAAAAGACAGGGTTGACGGTGGCCGGCGCGGCGCTCCAATGCGACAAAGCATCGATGGCTTCATCCGTCCGGCCCAGCGCCAGATAGAGCTCGCCGAGCAGCGCCCAGGCTTCCGCATCATTCGGAGCCAGCCGCGCCACTTCGCGCAGCTCCGTAATGGCGAGCGCGGCCATAGCCTTGTCTAGCTGCTGGCCGTTGAGCCCGCTTCGGAGCGCGTAGATGCGCGAGAGTATCTGGTGCCCGCCCAGGTTGTTGCGATTGACCTTGACGGCGGCGTTTCCCTGCCGGATAGCCTCCTCGATATTGCGCGGCGGATAAAAGAGCGCGATCTCGGCGAGGGCCGTGTACGCCTCGGCCAGCGTCGGGTCGAGCCGCACTGCTTCCTGAAGAGAAGTTTGTGCCAGCTTGATCGTCGCGGCGGCGGCTGCTCCCTCGACCTCGCCGTTCCTCACTTTGAAAACGTAGCGTTGAGCCTCCAGCAGCTTCGCGTAAGCCAGCTCGCGCTTGAGGCGCAGGGTCTCGGCTGTCTCAGGAGCGTTGACGGTGTTGGCGGAAGAGTTCTGCGCGCGCGCGGTGAGCACCAGGGCCGGGCTGATTGCAAAGACGCAAACGAAAAGAGCGAGGCGCGAAAGCGTGTGACAAAGTCTCAAGTGATATTTCCCTTCGCGGAAGTGCTGTCGGCCAGCCCCTTCCGCTCAATTCCCTCGACCAGGCGCTGCCAGGCCGTGCGGCTCGGATACGAATAGAGCAGCACGCCGATGGCGATGACTCCGGCGTTGCGTATGTGCATCCAGTCGTTGGTCATCATCGTGTTGATGAAACCCATCACGGCGACGGCTCCGCTCAGAACTGCGAGGAGCAGGGTCGTGTTCTGCAAAGCCGCCAGCAGACCGGACATGCCGCGCAGGGCCGCGATGTCCTGCAAACGCATCGCCGCGAACCTCGTCCGGCGCAGCACAATCGAGCCCAGACCGAAGACCGCAATCGCCACCCACAAAGCCTGCGCGAGGCTGTAGCTCGCCGGGATCAACGGGAACTTATGCAGGTAACCCAGCATCATCAACGCCACCGTCAGGCCGAGCGTCGCTCCGACCATCATCACGGCCGAGCGATGGCGGCGTACCAATTCTTCCTGTGTGCTTTCACGCGTCGGCGTCATAAGCGAAAGTTTAGCATCCGCCCTGCAAGCCAGCAAACAGATTAGCCACAGAGAACACAGAGGGCACAGAGGAAAATCGTCTCCAATCCTCTGTGCCCTCTGTGTCCTCTGTGGCTAAATGTTTAGCTCAGCGCCAGGGAGTGCCCCTGTTCTACGGCGTCGGTGTCGGCTGCGGCGCGGGCGGCGGCGTCTGGCGCGTGCGGACGGGCTGCGGCGTCGCGGTGTCCGGCAACTGGCCGCCACGTGCGATGGCGATGTCGATCAGGTCGCCGCCCTCTTTGTTGTCCTTGCTGATAAGGATGCCGTTCTTGTTGACCGTGATCGGATAGATGCCGAAGATTTCGTTCTTCAGATTGCCCATCATGCCCTGACGCTCCGGCGGCAGTTTTTGCATCGCTTTCGGGTCCGGCTCTGGCACCTGCGCGCCGATGATGGTCAGTTGCTCTTTGGCCTTGTCCGCATACTCGCTGTTCGGGAAGTTGCGCACGAGGTTCTGATAGTACTTGATGGCCTCGTCCGGCTCTTCCTCTTCCTGATAGGTATAGCCGAGATTGAAGAGCACCTTGTCCATGAAAGAGAAGTTCGGATACTTCTCAAAGATCTCGCGGTAGCGGGACTGCGCGCCCTTGAGGCCGCCCTTCTGATTCTTGTAGCGTGCGTCCAGATAGAAGTCCGCGATCTTCATGTCGTGCAGGCCCAGGTTCTCCTGCACCTCTGACAGGCGCTGGTCGACTTCGGCACGGAGCGGCGTCTGCGGGTACTGCTGCAGCAGGACTTTCAAACGCTGCTCAGCCTTGCGCGCGCGGCTCACGTCGCGGTCGGCCAGACCCATCTGCCGCATCTCCGATTCGGCGACCTTGAGCATCACGTCGTCGGCCAGCGGGTCGGTCGGGAAGAAGGTCAGCCAATCCTGATAAGCCGCGGACGCCTGGATGAGCGCGGGCGTCGTGCCTTCGAGATAGAAGGAGTCCGCGATGGCGAGCTTGGCGAGCGGCAGATACGGCGAGTCCGGATAGGTCGTGATGATCGTGTTAAAGAGCAGGCGGCCCGTCTCGTAGTTGTCCTTGCGCACCTCTTTGGCGGCCAACTCGAACAGCTCGCGGTCACGGCCGGGAGCGACCGTGCCGGTCAGCTCTTCGTACTTGTCATCGCCG
>JAFBAJ010000575.1 GCA_019247865.1 Acidobacteriota bacterium | reverse complement strand
CCATGTAGGGGCCGTAGAAGACGCCGCGCCGCACCAGCTTGCTGCCGTGCGGGCGCGCGATGAGCAGCAGTTTTTCGTCTTTGTCGAGGTTGGTTTGAAAGGAGACGGTGGCCGTCTGTTTCTGTGACTCGCACGTCCGGATGAGCGCCAGGTCTGCTTCCTCGTCAAACCGGAGCACGGTCGCATGACAGCCGTGGACCTGCACCTTCACGTCGAGCTCGTCCTTAGGCGCAAAGCCGAGCGTCGCTTTCTTGGAGGCGCTCAGTTTGCCGGACACGACGTGATAGGCCGTCATCACCAGTCCGTCGCCGACGACGAAGCCGGTCGCGTATCCGTTCACGCCGTAATCGAGCAGGGATATGATGCGCTCCATCGGGCTCTGCCTCTTTTTCGTAAAGGTCAGCTCTAGCGAGACTGTGTAGCCGGCGCGCTTGATGAGCGAGGCGGCTGGGTCGTCCGACGCCGCACACCTGGGAGCCAGCAGAGAGACGATCAATGCGATCATCGCAAGACTAGAAATTTTCCTTTTCATCTCGGGGTCTCCTTCGTGACAAATAACTATCGGGTTTGCATGTGAGCTGAGACAATTTGAAGCCCGCGCACAGACACTTCCGGCGTGATCGGGTACGAGGTGTAAGTTCAACTGTAATCTTGAGCAGAGGCTCTCAATTCTTCTGCTGCGGCAGGGGCAGGCCGCAGTGTATCACTCGCCGCGCCGGGCGTATAGGTTTTGCCGACAGGCCCTTCAATCCCGCTCTCAAGTTTTCCTCAAGTCCACGGAAACCCGCATAAAAGCTGGCTCAAAGCGCACTTCTCAATTTCCTTCAGGCAGTCAAGGTTTTCTCAAGCCGAATCCGTAAGCTCTTACCATGCGAGGTTTTCTTAAAGCTTGAGGGAGGAAAAGAGATGAGGTCGAGAGCACAGGAAATGATGAAGAGATTTTTAGGCTTGGCATTCGCGCTCATGCTGTGCGGCGTCTGCCTGGGGCAGACTTTCGGCGCGGCGCGGCTCAGCCCGACATTGCAGAATCAGCTTAACGGACTGGCGAACAACGCGTCGGTCGGCGTGGTGATTATCAGCTTCAATACTTCGAGTGGTTTGACTGCAAGCCATCTGAATATTTTGCGCGGCCTCGGAATCTTGAAAGGCGTGACCTTCCAGAAACTGGGGATGGTCGGAGCCGTGCTCACGGCCGGACAGGTGCGCGCCCTGCAGAACAACTCGGCGGTGCGCTCGATCTGGTCGAACGACCGGCAGGCTTACTATATGAATCAGGCGCGCATGTTGACGGGCGTTGACCTGCTGCGCGCGGACAATGGGTTTACCTTGCGTAACGGCGGGATGCCGGTTTCGGGCGCGGGCGATTTTTCGGTGCTCGTGATCGACTCGGGCATTGACGCCACGCACGCAGACCTGCCCTACGGCTCGAAGATCATCCAGAACACGCAGCGCGTCGTCTCGACCGATGCCGGGAACACGGGCATCACTGTGGCGGGCGTTTCGCTCAACGGCTTCACGCCGTCGCTTTCGATTGAAGGCGTGCCGAACACGGACAACGTCGGACACGGCACGCACTGCGCGGGCATCGTCGGCGGACTCGGCAGCCATTCGGGCGGCATCTATTCGGGCGTTGCGCCGGGCGTCAAGATCGTCGGCTCGGGCGGCGGCGCGGTGATCCTCGTGCTCGACGCGCTGGCCGGATGGGAATACGGCCTCTCACATCAGGACCAATATAAGATTCGCATCATCACCAATTCCTACGGCCCGCTCGGCGGCGGCGAATACGACCCCAATCATCCTTTCATGATCGCGGCCAAAAACGCTTACGACCATAACATCTCGGTCTTTTTCGCGGGCGGCAACGACGGCGCTGCCAAAAATACTCTGAGCCCGTACGCGCAGGCTCCGTGGGTCATCGGCGTGGCCGCCGGAACCAAGGACGGCATGCTCGCGGACTTCTCCTCACGCGGACTGCCGCGCGAAGAGCGCCTCAGCGACAACAATCCGATGAACGACAACGAGGCTCCGACGCTGACCGCGCCGGGCAACGGCCGCTTTTTTGAGAGCAGCCTGACGCGTTACGGCTTTACGACCGACATCGTTTCGGTGCGCGCCTCGACCAACCTGACGGCCAACGGCCTCAACGCCGACACAGAGATTCCGGTCGGCATGCTGCCGTTCTACACGCAGATTTCGGGCACTTCGATGGCGACGCCGTTCGCGGCGGGCGTGGCCGCGCTGATGCTCGACGTGGATCCGACGCTGACGCCGGACGAGATCAAGCAGATCATGATCGACACGGCGACCAGAATGCCCGGCTATCGTGACTTTGAGGTCGGCGCGGGCTACATCAACGCTTACGCGGCGGTGGACAAGGTCTTCAATCGCTCGAAGGCTTATCACAATTTCTCGGAGCCGACTTTCAACGCGCAGTTCGGCGAAGATCGTCCGGCCGTTCAGAATTTCCATATCGATTTTAGCCCCGAAGCCTCCGGCCCGACTTCGACCAACGCCACCACCTTCACGGTCGAGCCGAACATGAACGTGCTCGATGTCTTTGCGAACGTGGACGACGTGATCGAGTTCGGCACGGGCAATCTGGTCGGCATCCGCGTCACTTCGCCGAGCGGCGTCAACTACTCCACGGCGATTGAATATCCGGTCATCGGCTCCACTGCGCGCGAAGTCGTCGTGCAGAATCCTGAAGCCGGAACCTGGACGCTGGAAGTTCGCGGCGCGCGCGGTCTGACCGCAGCCCCGCAGGCCTCCTCTCCGATACAGATCGCACAGCCCGGCCCGGTCAACGGCAGCGTGGTGCAGATCAAGTACATCCTGCCGGTCATCCCGGACATCATCGGCCATCCGCAGCAGGCGCAGATCGAAGCCGCGCTCAAGAATCGCGTGATCGACATCTACTCCGACGGCTCTTTCCATCCGGACGCAATTACGTCGCGCGAAGATTTGGCCCGCGCGCTTATTTTGAACGCGCCGGTGCGGCAGTCAATCTCAAGCACGCCGCGCATCTCGGACGTGACCGGCGACCTTCTGGCGATAGCTGATGCAGTGACATCCAACGGCTCGACCCTGCGCGATTACAACTTCGTGCCGGGCGGGATGATGAACATTCAGGGAATCGGCTCCTTCAAGCCGTCGGGAGCGGTCAGCCGGCTTGACCTGGCGGTCGCGCTCGTGCGCGCGCTCGGACACGACGCGGAGGCGCGCGCCCTCTCCGGCTCGACCGTGACGTGGAACGGGACGGCGCTCTCGGACAACGACCAGATTCCGGAGAGCCTGCGCGGCTACGTGCAGATCGCCATCAACGACGGGCTCTTTGAGGCTTATCCAGCGGCGGTCGTCCAGACCGGGCCGGGGCAGTTTCAAGTCCTGCCGGGGCCGCGTTTCGAGCCCGGCACGTCGGTCACACGCGCGACGCTGGCGGTCAAGCTCAGCGCCTACCAGCAGCTCTTTACGACGGGCGGCTAAGTGGTTGATTCAGGAGAGGGATGAGGACTTCTGGCCTCATCCCTCTTTCTCTTCTCAAGTCTGGCTCAAGTCAAAAATTCCGGCGGTCAAGCATTTCTCAAGCGACGGCGATTATTCTCAGCGACAGTTCAGCAACAGTGAGGTCGAAAATTTCCATAACAGGAGCAGCGCGGAGGAGCAACATGAAAGTTAAGGCGAACAACATGACGAAGAAAGCCGGGTCCACGATTTTAGTCGCACTTCTGATCAGTGCATTTATTATCACGAGCGTTTATCTGCCGATGAGAACGGCGCAGGCCGCGTCCACGAACAATCAGGCGGCTGCGCTCGGCAATCTGTACGGACGCCCGGTTCCGCAGTACGACCTGAACGCGGCGCGCAGCCTCGCCAACGTGCGACAGGCGACCGGCCCGCAGCAGGCGGCCTTGCAGGCTTTGAAGACCAGCGCCGCCGCGCCGAACATGACGGCGCGCTGGAACGATTTCGGCGGCTCGCCGGATGTGCTCTATGATTTCGCCAGCCAGTCCTTCTCCGGGACGCCGGAACAGGCCGGACGCGCTTTCCTCGCGCAGAACGCCGCGCTCTTCGGCATTCAGAACGTCAACGACCTGCAACTCTTCAGCCAGACGCAGGCGCTCGGCGGCACGCTCCTGCGCTTCAAGCAGACCTACAACGGCATTGATGTCAAAGACGGCGGCATCGGCCTCGTCCTGAACGGCAACAATCAGGTCGTGATGGCGTCGGGGCCGTACTTCCGCGATGTCAACGTCAACACGACTCCGACGCTGTCAGCCGCACAGGCGCGTTCGGCGGTGGACGCAGACCTCGCGCGCTATCGTTCGAGCCTGCTGGATTCGCTCGGCAGCCAGTTTCAGGCGGCGAACAATATCCTGTCGCAGCAGCTCGGCGCGGTCAACAACGAGCAGCCGCGCCTCGGCATCTATCCGACGGCGAACGGCTATCGCCTCGTCTGGAAAGTCGCCAAGCTCTCAACCAATCCTTTCGGCGTTTATCTCTATTCGGTTGACGCGAACACTGGCGAAGTCGTCGCGCGCAAAGACTACGTCGCGTTCCAGAACCCGCTGCCCTATACGGCAGACATCTATCCGAAATATCCGACCATCACGCCGGAGCTGAAAGATCAGAGCATCATCAGCCAGTGCGGCAACGCGCCGTGCGGGCAGGAGCGCGTCCAGTTGCGCAACTTCGACCAGACGAACGCCGTGACGGGCGTCAACGGCACGCTCACGGGAACGCACGCGCTGGTCAACAACGTGCTCGTCACCAAGCAGCCGTTCGCGCAGTCCGCGATGGGCACCTGGCACTTCCGCAACGACAACCCGACCGGCTTTGAGGCTCGCACCAACGAGCAGGATCAGTTCGCAGAACCGGCCGAGCATCAGGACGAGATCAACTCTTTCTTCTTCGTCAACTACCTGATCGAATACGTGGACTACCTGCACGTCGCGGGCGACAACACGAGCATCGGCGGCGGCGCGTTCCCGGACGACTATCCGAACAAGACTGTGCCGCTTCCGGCGACGGTGCACATGCCGAACTATTACCTGGTCGTCAACGCGGCCGGCGGCTCCGTCCCGAGCCCGACCGACCCGGACCTGCATCTCAAAGCTCTCGGCATGGACAACGCTTTCGCCGTGCCGGTCTCCGCGCTCTTTGAATCGCTGAGCGGCGTCAAGATGCCGGTCGTCGTCAATCCGACCTTCTACGGTCACGGCTACCTCTTGAACGATCTGGCGCTCGAAGGCACTGTGCCGTATCACGAAGGCATGCACTCGATCACGACTCCGATTGCCGGACTCGAAGGCGACGTGGAAGCCAGCGCGATGAACGAAGGACAGGCGGATATGTGGGCCTTCACGATCACCAACAATCCTTCGCTCGGCGATTACGTGGTCAACGCGAAGGGCTACCGCGACCGCCTCCGCTCGCGCGGCAAAGACCCGGAGTCCATCGCTTACATTCGCAGCGCACAATCGACCTTGAAATATTCCGACATCGGCACGCTCTTTTATCCGGATTCGACCGACCTGACGGGCGCGCCGATTCCCGCGCACTACGACTTTGAAGAGCACTACGACGGCGAGATCTTCATGTCCACGATGTGGGACATCCGCGAGATGCTCAATCGCATGTATCCGAGCACGGCGAGCTATCGCCGCCCGCAGCCGAGCGACGGCCGCGCTGAAAAGGTCATCACGCAGGGCACGAACATTTTCGAGCGCGACTTTCTGGGCGCGATGTACGTTCTCGGCACGACCGCGCCCGACACTTACGTCAAGGCGCGTGACGCGATGATCGTCGCAGACCAGCTGCTCTATCCGTCGGACGCGACCGACCCGGACGCTCCCGGCAAGCACCGCGCGATGATCGAGCAGGTCTTCGCGGCGCATGAGATGGGCATCAACGCGCTGGAAGTCCAGGGCGGCCGCGCGACGATCTCCACGCAGGTCACGGACTTTGCGGGCAACCAGGCGGCTCCGGCCGTGCCGTCGAACGTCACGGTTGATTCGGCCAGCCCGCGCTCGCTCCGCATCTCCTGGGAAGGCGTCAGCGGCGCGACCGCTTACGAAGTCCTCAAGCGCAAGATCGGCTTT
>JAFBAJ010000539.1 GCA_019247865.1 Acidobacteriota bacterium | reverse complement strand
TGGTGACGCAAAGGAAGACAAACTGTTTTCTTTGCGCCTTTGCGTGAAATTGTTTTTGAAACTGAACCACTACTTTCCGTTTACGTTTCGACGACGCGGGTCGAGAGGCCGAGCCAGCTGCCGCTCGCGCTCAGGCCGATGAGGAAGACCTGTATGTTGATCGAGCCGACGCGATAGGCCATGACCTCCTTCAGATTCTCTCTGAGCAAAGCGATGAGCGCCTGATACCTCTTCGCCTCGACGCGCTCGGCGGGAGTGCGCCACTCCGCTTCCGACGCGGCGACGCGGAAGAAATCTTCCACGCTCTGTGTCACCACCGGCTCGTCCGACGCCGCCCCGCTCAAACGCCGCAACGCGCCCGCAGGCTCCCCCGCTTCCTCCACGCGCACGACCTCGAACGGATACTCCGACTCGCTCATGAAGAGCAAACCCGCCGAAGCCACTCCCAGCTCAGCCAAAATCTGTTCGTCTGTTTTCATACAAAAGTTTTAGCCACAGAGGGCACAGAGAGCACAGAGGAAGAATCAGTGTTTATCCTCTGTGCTCTCTGTGCTCTCTGTGGCAAATAATCTTTACTGTGTATCCACACGTCTCTCGATGATGCGCTGCGTCACCGGCGCGACGTTGGAGAAGAAGTTAAAGCCGGTCAGGGCTTCGACCTTGTCCACGCTGACGCGGTAGGTGTGCCAGTCGACGGCGCGTATCCCCTGCGTGTTGGGCATGATGACGGCGATGGTGCGCGTGTTCTTGTTGACGCGCGCCACGTCGTTGTCTCCGACCGGAATCACGATGATGACCTTCCAGGTCTGCGCCGGAACAGTCACGTGGCCGTTGGCGACAGTCATCGTCACGCCGCCGTTCGAGCCTGTGCCGCCGGTGCCCGTGCCGCCCGCGACGATGTACAGCTCGTTGCCCGCCGCGACCAGCGTCCGACAGTAACTCTCAAGCCGCTCCCACGGCCCCTGATTGTTGTCCGGAGCCTGCGGCATCATGTTGGTCATCAGGAACGTGGCGGAGTTGTCCGGGATGGTGCTCGTGCGATCCGCAGAGGGCGTGTGATGCCCGCGGTCGAAGCCCGAGCCGCTGTAGTCAGTCTGCAGGACCTGATACCAGCCCGCGGGCAGCGTCGTGTCCGCGCGAAAGTCGTCCTGGCGCGGCGCGCTGCCGATCCAGGTCGAGTCCAGGTGCCAGCTGACCCAGTTCGGGATGCCGCGGTCGCGGTGATACGAGAGCGCGTACTGCGGCTTAATCATCAGATAGTTAAAAGGCTCGTTCGCATCCGTCACGGCTCCGCTCGGATTGCCCATCGTGAGATGGCTGTCGGCCGAGGGAGAGCCTGACGGCGAAGGCGTCGGCGTGGGGCTGCCGGAAGGGCTGGGGGAAGCCGTCGGCGAGCCGCTCGGCGAGGGCGAGGGGACGCCGTCGCAGACGAGGCCGGTCGTACTGCTGTTGCGCGGGTTGGGCGAGCCGCTGGCGAAGTCCGCGGAGTTGCTGTCGGTCTCCATGCAGCCGCTGCCGTTGCGCAGGTCGGCCGTCGTGTTGGTCAGAGCGGGCGCGGCCGCAGAGCCCTCGAAGCAGCTCGCGCTGCCGTAGCCGACGAAGTCCACCACGCTCGCGTCGAAGGGGCAGCCGGAGCCGGTCAACGCAACAGTGCTGTTGACCAGCGCGATCTTCGCGGCCGTCGCGCTCATGGCGATGCTGCCCATCGCGTCCGGCGTCGGCAGGTTCACAGTCCCACCTGCGCCCGCAGCCTCCTGCACCAGATAATAAGCGCCCGGCGCGATGGTCCCGCTGAGCACGGTCACCTGCCAGGTAGTGCCCGCAGACGAAGCGTACTGCACAGACCAGCCGGTGACATTCACCTCCGCCGTGCTGCGATTGAAAAGCTCTATGTAGTCGTTGCGGAAGGTCGAGCCGCCGTTGCCGCCGCCGCCGTAGACCTGACTGATGACGACGTTGGGAGAGGCCGCGCGCGCGGGCTCGAAGCCCGGCAGCGAGTCGCCGAAGGCGGCCAGAAAGATAAAGTAGAGCGTCGCCACGACGGCCATCAGACGCAGGGTCGCGGAGACGGTCTTCCGTCCGGCATGATTGACAACAGACATTAAAAACCTTTCTTTGAAGGGTTAACGCGCGACGTAAAAATGGAGGACTTAGAACACCGTGCGGGAATTCACTGCTGACACCAGGGCGAGCAGCCTCAAAAAGCGAAGGCGGAGTATAGCGGAAACACGCGTGGAGATAAAGCGCGCATGGGTGGAAATAACGATTCCGCGTGAGGAAATGCGATTTCCTGAGATGGAATCATTAAATCCGGGTCAGTTTCAAAAACAATCTCACGCAAAGACGCAAAGACGCAAAGGAAAACGATTGAATCTTTTCTTTGCGTCTTTGCGCCTTGGCGTGAGATTCTTTGGTTTGAGTTCTCAAATTGACCCACGACCGAAAGGCTCTCGCACATGAAACGCACATTGATCCTCGGCCTCATTTTGGCGCTCTTCTTTACGCTTTCGCGCGCGCAGAACGACCCGCAGCATCAAGACCCGGTCCAGCCGGACGAGATCAAGGTCTGGGTCAACACTGCTTCACGCGTCTATCACTGTCCGGGCTCGGACAGGTACGGCAAGACCAAACGCGGCAGGTACATGACGCAGAAAGAGGCGCGGCAGAAGGGCTATCGCCCCTCGGCCAACAACCCCTGCGCCGAAACTGCGCGCAAGCCCGGCGCAGAAGGTTAAGCCGCTACACTTTCTTTCCCTTTCTTATCTCACGTAAGCCATCTCGACCGGGATGTCCGTGCTGAGGCCCCAGGGCTGGCCGATGATGCCTCCGTCGGTGCTTTTGAGGATGTACCAGTTGCGTGTGGAGGGACGAAAGACAGTGAGGTCCGCCGCGCCGTCGCCGTCGTAGTCTGCTGCGACGGGCAGGTCTCCGTTCTGGCCGAAGAGCTGCTCTGCGAAATTGATGTTGGGATTGATAGAGGTGTACCACTTGCCTGTCGCAGGGCGAAAGACAGCGATGTTCGTGCGCCCGTCGCCGTCATAGTCCACCGGCACGACTTTATCCGTCACCACTCCGAAGACGGTCGTGTCGGTCGTGTGGTCAAGGCTGCGCCTGATCGTCCACGAGAGGGTATCGTCAGTCGTCTCGATGTAAGCCAAGTCGGACTTGCCGTCGCCGTCGAAATCTCCGAGGAGCGGCAGGCAGCCCGCGACGCCGAACTGCTGCTGCGTAAACCCGCCGTCAGAGCTTCTGTAGATATACCAGTTGGTGTTGCTCGGACGATAGATGGCGTAATCCGCCTTGCCGTCCGCGTCGAAGTCTCCGGGCACGGGGATGTCGCCGGGTTGTCCCCAGATGACCGCATCATAGTTGGCGGCCTGATTCTGAGAGGTGTACCAGGTGCCGCTCGACGGACGCCAGACGGCGATGTTGGCTTTGCCGTCGCCGTTGAAGTCCGCGGGGATAATGATGTCTTCCCCACGGCCAAACTGCACGGCCTGAAAGCTGTTGTCGGAGCTGCGCAGGAGATACCAGTAGCTCTCTGCGGTCTGTGTGCTGCCGGGACGATAGACGGCGATGTCCGCCCGGCCGTCGCCGTCAAAGTCGAACGGCGTGGCGGGCGCAGGATTGAGGCGATAGCGCGCCAGCGCGAAGTCGTCCCCCTCATCCGGCAGACGCATCGAGCCGCCCGCTAACAGCTTCCCGTCAGGCTGTTGGAGCAGTGTGTGGATGGCGTCCGCATCCGTGGAGAGCTCCGTCACGGACTTGCTGAGCAGCACGCCGTTGCTGCTGTAGAAAGCGAGTGCAAAGTTACTGGCGCTGGCGACGTTGTCATACGCTGCGCTCCCTCCCGCGACGATTCTTCCGTCTGACAGCGTCAGGACGGCGTTGGCGCGGCTCTCGACCGAGAAGTGCGTCGTCCGGACGCCGTTCGCGCCGAAGGTCTGATCGAGGCTGCCGTTCGTGTTGTAGCGC
>JAFBAJ010000526.1 GCA_019247865.1 Acidobacteriota bacterium | reverse complement strand
AACCACGCGTCGTGACCGCCGTCACCGTTCCGTTGACGGGCGTGCCGCCGCCGTCCGGCGTCAACACGAAGTTATTTCCGGTGACGACGATGGTGGCCGGGCCGTTCAATCCGCCTTCCGGATAATTGACCGTGCCGGTGTAAGTGCCGGAGAGGTCTGTCTGCATGCCGCCGGAAGTATTTTCCGTCATCATGCCTGCACCGCTCGTAGACATGCTGGTGTCCTGACCGCCAGTGGTCATGCTGGCGTTCATGGTGCGGTTGCGGCGACCACGGCGACGGCGACGGCCGGTGCTCATGTTGGCGCTGCCGGTCATGTCGCCGGACATATTGGTGTTGGCGCTCATGCTCGTATCCTGCCCGCCGCTGCTCATGTCGCCGGACATGTTGGCATTACCGGTGTCGCCGGACATGTTCGCGCTCGCTTTAGCGCGGTTGCGGCGGCGGCTGCGACGGCTCTTACCCGTATTCATGTTGCCGCTATTCGAATTCGAGGTCATCATACCGCCGCGCGTGGTTTCGTCCTCCTGCGTCGTGCTTGAGTTTGAGTTCTGCGGTCGACCGTGCGCTGACGATACAACCAGGTCAACGCAGACGAGAGCCACGCAGGCGACAAACACGAACAACAGACTGATGGTACGTCTAGTGTTGCTCTTGCTCACGGATGTTTCTCCTTTTGTGTTGTATCGCGCACGTGCTGCAAATAGAGAGCGCGGTACGTGTGTCAAGAAATGATATTGACTGAACGGGGACATAGTTTCGCACAACAAACTATCTTTTTGAACTAAAATCTTTACGAGTCCCAAGTCCCAAGTCTCAAGACCCAAGTGCCGAAAGCCGCTTTTGACTTGGGACTTGGGACTTGAGACTTGGGACTATTACCATGCTTGGGGCAACACGAACTGCCCGACGTGCGGCCCGCCGTAGTTGAGACAGACGCGCAGGGCCAGAGCCAGTGCGTCGCGCGTCTCTTCGGGCGAGATGACAGCATCCACGAAGCCGCGCGCGGCTGCGAATTTCGCGTCGAGTTGCTGCTCGTAGCTCTCGCGCACCTTGTCCATCTCGGCCGATAGCTGCTCATCCGGCTGCGCGCCCTCGCGCTTCAACTTTTCCAGTTGCGTCCCGAAGAGAGCCTGCACGGCGGACTCGCCCTCCATCACGCCCATCCGCCCGGTCGGCCAGCTGAAGATAAAGTCCGGGTCAAACCCCTGCCCGGCCATCGCGTAATAGCCCGCGCCCGAAGCATGATTGAGCGTCAGGACCAGCTTGGGCACGACGGCCGTCGCCATCGCTTCGACGAAGCGCGCGCCCGCGCGGATGATGCCGGAATGTTCCGCGTCGGCTCCGACCATAAAGCCCGACACGTCCTGTATGAAGAGGAGCGGCGTCTGATGGCGATTGCAGGTCTCGATAAAGTAGGCGACCTTCTCTGCCGATTCGGCGTAGATGATGCCGCCAAAGCGCGGCGGCCCCTGTAGCTGGCGCACCATCCCGCGATGATTGGCGATGATGCCGACCTGTATCCCGCGAATCCGCGCGTGACCGGTAATCATCTCCGTCGCGTAGTCCGCCTGAAACTCGTCGAAGTGTCCGCCATCCAACAGACATTCGAGCACCGCACGCATGTTGTAGGGCTGGCGATGATCTTCCGGAATGAGGTCGTAGAGGTCTGATGCGGGGCGCGCCGCTTCCACGCTTTCCGTGATCGAGACGGCGGACTGCTGCTTGACCGGAAGCTCCGACACGAACTCCCTGATCTTAGCCACGCATGATTCGTCATCCGGAACACGATAATGCGCGACGCCTGAGATGGCGTTGTGCGTGCGCGCCCCACCCAAAGTCTCATTGTCAATCGTCTGCCCGGTCGCGCCCTTGACCAGATTCGCCCCGCCGAGGCCCATGAACGAAGTGCCTTCGACCATCACGATGAAATCGGAGAGCGCGGGCAGGTACGCTCCGCCTGCGATGCACGGCCCCATCACGGCCGCGATCTGCGGGATCTTCAGAAACCGCCGCATGATGGAGTTGTAATAAAAGATTCGCGCCGCGCCGTATTGTCCGGGAAAGACTCCGCCCTGATACGGCAGGTTCACGCCCGCCGAATCAACCAGATAAATAATCGGGACGTGCGAGCGCATGGCGATCTCCTGCGCGCGCAGGATTTTCTTGATCGTCTCGGGCCACCACGAGCCGGCCTTGACGGTCGCGTCGTTGGCGACGACCACGACCTCGCGCCCGCCGACGTTGCCCATCACCGTCACCACGCCCGCCGCCGGAGCAGAGCCCTTGTACTCGTCATAAGCGACGAGGAGGCCGATCTCCTGCATGTAAGCATCACCGTCAAGCAGCAGCTCGATGCGCTCGCGCGCGGTGAGCTTGCCTTGATTGTGCTGCCGCTCGATCTTGTCCGGGCCGCCGCCGCGCCTGAGCTTTGACTCAAGCCTTTGCAGCTCTTCGGTCAGCTCGCGGAGGCGCGGGCGCGTCTCTTTCGGGGCTGTAATTTGCTCGACACCTTCCGGCATGTTTCGGAGTCCGCGACCGGCT
>JAFBAJ010000518.1 GCA_019247865.1 Acidobacteriota bacterium | reverse complement strand
TGCCCCTGCATGGCTACGGTCGAGCCGGCAACAACCCTGACCCGACCGATCTCACGATTGACATGCAGTGGGGCCATCCGTGGGATGAAGACTCGATCCTGCCTCTGCCCGATCCAGGACAAGGCTTCTGGCGTTTTCGCTGGAACGGCCCTTTCCATACGGAGCTGGCCGAGATGCATGAGCTCTATCACGCGCGCTACATAGTCGATCACTACAGCCTCGACGTGTCGCAGGGCAACGTGGATATTCTGGACGACAACGGCCAGAGAGTGGCCGGCAACCCGCTTTACATGCCGCTGTTCGGCGACATCGTGCATATCAACAAGTACGCGGACCGGATGGGCACCGGCGCGCCGATCAACGAGCAATACGCGGCGGATGGCTGGAATTGGAAGGCATTCCGGCGCGGGCGCGGCAACATGAATTCGCCGCCGGATTTCGGCGTCTATACGCAAGACCTGCCTGATTTCAACTACGTGCAGTTCGTGGATCAGAACGGGATTCCCATCACCAATGTCCCCGTAGATGTTTTTCAGCGGCTCGGACAGGTGGTAGACAACAATCCTGACGCCACCTACGTCACGGACAACAACGGCTATATCACGCTGCCGCAGAATCCGTTCGGGGGGCCGATCAGCACCTACTCCAACGGCACGATGATCTTCCGCATGCGCCATCCGGGCGTCTCCGTCGGCGATCAGCCACAGCGACCTCAGCTCTACTTCATGTTTCAGGAAGTAAGCGATTTCAACATCGAGTACTCTCGCCGTCGCGGGCCGCAAACAGTCAGGGGATATTACCGCCACGAAATAGACCTGCGCGATAAGCCCGTGACGGTTCCGAGCAACAACACCTGGCTCGGCAATTACTTCAACGGAACGAACCTAGACAGCTTCGTCACCTCCCGTTCCGACCCGACCTCTCCCGGCGGCGGCTTCGATTTCACGTGGAGCGGCTCGCCCGCACCCGGCGTGGATAAAGATAACTTCAGTGCCTACTGGGAGCGCAATGTGCAATTCGTAGATGGCTGGCAGACCTTCAACATCACGGCCGATGGCGGCTTCCAGCTCTACATTGACGGTCGCCTCATGTTCGACCAATGGAATAATGTCGGATTGCACACATGGACGCCGACCTTCTACACGACCTCGTCCTCTTCGATGGCGAATCCGGGCTCCGGAAGGCTGCCGACGGGCACGCATCGCGTGGAGGTTCGTTATCGCAGCTATACCGGGACGGCGCGCGTCGCCCTGAGCTGGCAGGACGAGGTCTTGCCGACCAACGATGTGCCGGTCAATGCCTGGCGCGCAGACTACTTCAGCCGACCTTATCTCTACGGCCACATGTTCCGTCGCATCGAGGCGAAGATTGATAACCAGTATGGCAGCGATGTTACGAACGGTGGAGGCGGTCCTGATTGGGCCATGGGAACGGATGATTGGAGCGCGCGCTGGGTCGGTGATTTCGATTTTCAGGGCGGCACTTATGACTTTACAGCGGTCATGGACGACGGCATGAACGTTACCATCGACAACAACATCCTGATGGAGGAATGGGTTCAGCGCAGCGGGCCGGTCACAGTGACGCGCTCGACGACGCTCAACGCGGGCCGCCACCGGATCGTGGTCGAATATTTCGATAGTAGCGGTTCGGGCTCCAACGCGACGGCCAAGTTCAGTTGGGCTCTCAGGTAAAAGCCTCTCGGCCCAACTCTCACGCGCAGGAGGGAGCACAGCATCAAGCCGTGCTCCCTCCTGCGGCTAATTTTATGGCCTTAACATGCCGCTCGCTGCTTTGTAAGAATTTTGTAGCGGCTTCTGAAATAATATTGTATAGTCCGGCAATCTTTGCTTTACAAATCACACAAGGGAGAGAAATGATGAAGAGACCTGCCACCCAATCCAAGCGGAAGTTCGCCACCCTTCTTGTACTTTTCGCCTCTCTCTTGAGCGGGATTCATGCGGGCTCTGCCAGAGCGCCCTTCGCTCCCTCTGAGAAGGCAGAGAAGAATCCGCCGGGCAGTCGGATAGTCTTCTCAGACGGGTTTGACATCTATAGTATGTCTCCCGACGGCAGCCTGTTGACGCGGCTGACGGACTCCGGCGACGGCTATGTTTATCTTCAACCCACCTGGTCGCCGGACCATTCCCAAATTGCTTTTGTCAGCAACCGCGACGGCGATATAGAGATTTACGCGATGAAGGCGGACGGGAGTTCTGTCCGGCGGCTGACGTATAATCCGGGCGAAGACAGCCAGCCGTCATGGTCTCCTGACGGCACGAAGATCGCTTTCGTGCACGGCGACGACCCTTCGTGGGCGGGCCGCATCAATTTCCTGAACTGCGAACCGGCTCAAATCTATGTCATTAAGGCGGACGGGAGCGGGCAGAAAAAGTTGACCGGCGCGGCCAACAACACGGACCCGGCCTGGTCGCCGGACAGCAAACAGATCGCCTTCAGCAGCGACCGCGACGGCAACTATGAAATCTATCGCATGAACGAGGACGGGAGCGGGCCGACGCGGCTCACCTTCAACGCGGTGGAGGATGCCGATCCAGCCTGGTCGCCCGACGGCTCGCGCATCGCTTACGGGAGCGGCTACGAGCGGGTCTACTATTTTTGCGGCATCGAAGGCATCATCCAGAATCCTTTCGCACGGACTTCTGTGAGCTACGGAGGCGCGGGCGAGATACGCGTGCTCAGGCTGGATGGAACGAGTGATCTCCAGTTGACGACGACGAATAACAACAGCGACCCGGCGTGGTCGCCCGATAACGGCCAGATCGTTTTCGCCAGCCGCCGCGACGGAAATTTTGAAATTTATCTGATGGACAGCAACGGGAATGGGACCAAGCGGCTGACCGCGACTGAGCCGGCCGATCTATCTCCCGCGTGGTCGCCGCATCTGCCGCCCGTGAACAGCTTCGGCGCAGCGCGCGGAAAGAGATGAAGGCAGCGTCAGCTTAAAAAAAGCGTGGGTTAAGATTCGAGCAATGCTCTAAATTCAACTCTCTGCGCCTGCTCTGCGTGAACTCTGCGTCTCCGCGGTGAGATGATGTCGGCAGTTCTCACCGCGAAGGCGCAGAGAAGGCGCTGAGGATACGCAGAGAAATACAAATCAGGACACTACTGAAATTCGAGTCGCGAGCTGAGAAAAGAGCAGTTGACAGATGGAGAGCCTCGATAAATTTTTATCAAACGCAGATGAGATAGCCCTTGATTTCAGCGAATGGGCGAAAGAGTGTTGCCGGTTTGCAAGGCAGCAGGAGGAGGCCGGGGATTACGAGGCTGCGCGGCGCATCATGAGCCCGTTCTGGCAGGAGGTCGGCACGCGGCCACGGCTTGAAGGACTGTCAGAGGCGGCGCAGGCGGAAGTGCTCCTGCGCTCCGGCGCGCTCTCGGGCTGGCTCGGCAGCGCGAACCGCGTCGCCGGCTCTCAGGAAATCGCCAAAGACCTGATCAGTGAGAGTCTGGCTCTTTTCAACCGGCTGGGGCTGCCGGATAAAGTCGGTGAAGCGCGCCTCGCGCTGGCGCTCTGTTACTGGCGCGAAGG
>JAFBAJ010000451.1 GCA_019247865.1 Acidobacteriota bacterium | reverse complement strand
CCGAAAAGCCTGTTCGATGGCTTTATCAAAGACCCTGCTCATGCCTTGAGTCGTCCGGGCGTTGGCGGCAAGGAGCGCCCAACGACGCAAGGGTGCGGGCACGTCGCGCATTTTGACGAGGGCCGGCTGCATCCGGCCGCCAATTTTATGGAGCGTCGCGTGCAGCGGAGCGAACCTGGCTTCGCTCGACGTGTACTGCGACAACACGTTGTCGCGCTCGCTGTTGCTCATGTAATAGTAGGCGGTTTCAGCCTTTTGCTTGCCGCCGTGCGACGAACCGGTCGATTCGATGAGGCCGCTGTGCTGCAACTGCTCGAAGACTTTGCGCACCCCGCCACGCCCGGCGGGAAACCCGCATCGCTCGGCCAGAGGGATAGTCCAGCCGGGTGCGAGCGCCATCCAGAGCAGCGCCTCACGCGGGACAGAGCGCGCGAGGCGTGCCTGCTCTTCTGCCCTCTCCTTTTCCAGTTCAGCAGTGAAGAGCTTTTTATACTCTTCAACTGAGACTGAGGCGACATGAGCTTCTGTCATCTCTATTTCCCAAGACCTCGCTCTTGTTTCATCCAGGCGATGAAATCTTCATCGTTGGCCTCGCGCAGCAGCTTCGGGGAGGGCACACGCCGGATCGCCCTGACCACGGCGCGGGCTTCGATGTTCATCTTGGAAGGCACTCCTTTAACCTCGTCATTGAAGGAGCCGAAGACGTAATCCTCCCACTCTTTGGTCAGACCTTCGACCAGTGTCAGGGGATAGCGCTTGCCCTCCTGCTCGCCGCCTTCGTGCCGCCAGTTCAGCAGGTAGTAAGCGTAAGCAAGACGGTCTTCTCGCGGCGGCTCGAATTTTTTCAGCGGCACCGCCTGGCTCCAGGCAGTTCGCTCCAACCATTCTTTGATGACATCGACGGTCGTCTGCTGGCTTTTATCCAGAGTGTAGGTGAAGACGGCGCGCATCTCCTGACGAAAGGCGCGCAGGCCGAAGTTGCCGAAGAAATCATTAAGAAGAATCTTGGCTCCCTCGTCCATCATATGCACGTCGTCGATCAGCAGCAGCAACTTGGTTCGGTCACGCTCCTTTTCCGGGCGCAGCGCGCGCAGTTTCTCCAACAGGCGTTGCAGATCAAGGCACAGAGCCTGTGCGAGAAGCTCTGGCCGCAGCGGATCCAGATTGAAATTCAAGTGCAGGTCTACCAGACGCTGAGGCAGCTTTAATGCTTTCGGCAACAGCTTCCCCTTCTTCGCCTGTCGCAGTTTGGGTATATATTCCCAGACCCAATCCACTTCAAAAATAGCGGCCGTCTCCAACGCCCTGGGCATGATGATATCGAGCAGGTGCTCCATAGAGCCTGCCCAGTCCTGCTTTTTCCCCTCGTTCACGATCAGGCAGGGCGCGTGCCCTTCGCGCACGGCCTGTGCCGCGAGCTCTTTCAGGAGCCATGTGCGTCCGTACTGCTGGCTGCCCTCCTTGTCCGTCACGGCCTCCGAGTAGATGGATAAAAACTGCAGGTCGACTCCACGTTTCGCGGGCGCGAGGTCAATCCCCTCATCCGCCATCAGGAGGTCGTACAGGTTGAAGAAAGGTAGCCGGCCGCAGAAAACCGGATAAGGTCCGGTCGCAAAAGCGGATGCTTTGCGCTGCCATTTGGAATCTTTCGCTTCGAGCTGGAAGGACAAGTGCGCCTCGCTCAACTGCTCTGAGAGAAAGAGCACAGGCAACGACCAATCCACAGTCGTTCGCGGGTCGCTCCCGTGGCGAATGCCGAAGCGACGCCCCTCTGAGGCGGCCTGTATAATGTTGCCGTCCTCCAACAGCGATGCGTAAAAACCTCTGGTGAAGAGACGACACGCCTGATCTGAGACTTCCCCGGCCATGGCGACGACGATGGGAATCCCGCCCCGCTCATCTCCGCGCACTAACTCGACCGCCAGCGGGAGAGACACTTGCCCTGTCGGAACCAAATCCTCGACCGCTCCCCCGCTCGCCGTATAACAGGCATTGAGCACGACAATCGGCGGCAAAGGCAGATCCTGCTTCGTACGCAGGAGCCTCAGCAGCCCGTCACCATACACATCCAGAGAAGACGAAGGACTTTGATCGTCTTTATCCCTCAATTGAATATAGCTGCGACCGTCGTTCACCCAGCCGTGGCAGATAAAGTGAACGACCGTCGGGCGAAACCACTTGACGGCCTCTTCCAACTTATCCGTCGTCGCGTCGAGCAGAAGATGTGTTTTAAGGCTCAGCCCCTCATTATCCAGTGTCCGGATGAGACCCAGATATTCCGCGCCCGGACGAATGACATCCCTGGTCAACTCTGTGCCGACGACAAAGAGCACGCGAGGCGGTGAAGGCAGTTCCGTTAAATCATGTGTGACTCCGGCAACGCGGCGAGTGATGGCGACGCGCGGCACGGCGGCCAGAAAAACCTTGCCCGGAATGAACATCATCTCCCAGGGCAAGCGATTCATCGCCCGATCATCTTCGCGCCACGTGAGCGCCAGTTCCAGTTGGCCTGTCTCCGCGATGGGTTTCAACTGTTCCCACACGGCCTCGCCGAGCAGCGTCAGGAAAAGGTAGCTGCCGAAGGCTTCCATCTGATCCGGGGCCGACACTTTCTGTTCGACTATTCTCCTGTAAAAATCGTCAATCGTCCCCGCATCTGTCGCGGCGCACAACGGGTAATATGAGGCTGTAGCCGGAAGTTGCTCCACTTCAGCGAGCGGAGGCAGTGGGAAGGCATTCCAATCCTGCGCCGAACCGAGACGTCTGAGCAGGCGCGGGCCGTGCGAAAGGGGCTGTCCACTTTCCGCGTCGCCGGGCTCCGGCCGGGCGGCCGGGTAAACAACTCTGACTTCCCAGCCGTCCGTGACCGGCTGCACATCAATTCTGACTTGCATAGTAATCTGGCCTAATCGTTCTTTCGCTGCTTTTGAGCGGCTCGGAATTTTTCGATTAATTGACGCCCCTGCTCGGCAATCTTCCTGCTCGGAGAGAGTGGCGCGCGTGTTCCTTGCGGAGCATTCCTAATCAGTAGTTCCTGAGTTTTGGCGACCAGTGAAAGCCGCTCGGCTTCTCTCACCGCTTCGGTTTTCGTCTGGTCGGCGCTGAGCTCGGCCCACGCGATCAAAGCGCCGCTCGTCAACTGGCGTGCCGTTTCCACACGTGGTTCGACCGGCATAGTGCCCACGTCGCGCAGAAACCTGCTCCACTTCGCCGCCTTCCCGTACGACCGGCGGAAGATCTCCGCATCGAAGCCACACAATTCCTGCAACGTTCCCAGATTACGGGGCAGCGGTTTGAGCGAGAAGGCGATCACGGCCGGAACCACCTTCATCTCCGTCTCCAGCTTCGCCGCCTCTGCGTCAAGTCTGATCCCACGTAAGGCTGCTGTGCCGTCTGTGCCCGGAACGCCCTGAGCGTCAGACATCAGTTGGTCTGCGACCTGCGCCATGAGGGCGAGTCGCACCAGCGCCGGCGGATAGGTGGTCTTGGGCTCGCTCATCTGCGAGTACGTTCTCCATTCAACCTCTGTGATAGCCCACACAGCAGACGGCCCCATCATCATAATGGAAAAGATGTCTGCGAAAATCTCTTCGCCCCACCGTCCCCAGCTCTCTGCGTCCGCCCCGTCGACGGTGGCGGCGGCGGCTTTGACGCCTTGCGCAAAGTAGGCGACGAGCTCCAGCTCGTGCTGGATATGATGGCCGATCTCGTGCCCGATAAAGACCAGCCACCACGGCGCTTCGATGCACCAGGGCGGAAGCCGCAGGAGCGGAATTGGCAACACCTCATGGTATTGATCCAGCACATCGATTTCCGCCTGCAACTTGAGATGCGATGGAAGACCTTTGTCAGTCTGGACTGAGGCGGGCGAATACTGTGCATCGATGTAGGTGAGCGGAGTGGGGCCTTGCTGGACGCCCTTTTTTGCAGCCGCAATGAAGACCTGCCGATAACAACTCCAGACAACTTCATCGGCTGCCCGCAGCAAATCCTTCAGTTGGGCGTCATCTCGCTGATCTATCTTCTCGCGGAAAAATATCCACAATCGCTCGACCCAGATCAGCGCCTCTTCGTATTCCCTGCCCTGTTCATAAACTGCTCCGACATCCGCGCTCGGATCAATCTCCAGGAGCAGTTCATGTATCTTCTCGATGGCTCCGCTCAGAACCGACTCTATCGCCTCCAACTGGCTTTTGTGCCGGCCCATGTAGACGCCTTTATCATCGCGGTCGCTCTCATGATGATGACGCAGCCACTCCGTAATGCGGCCGGATAATTTGACCAGCCTGCGATGCAGCTCTTCCAGGCGAATCCGATTTATCTGTTCGTAGGCTTGCTGATCGACCGTGGCGCTCATCGAACAATCTCCTGCCGGTGCATGACGCGAGGGAGCGAAGGATGCGGGCGCGCTCGCCCGCGCCATGATTAAGTCTCTGTCTTCTTCTTTCCTTCCTGAGCGTCGTGTGTGATGAGTTCCGATGTGAGCGAGCCATCGGTCTGTCTTTCAACGCGCACGTAATTGAGGCGATAGGGAAAGCGGCTCTCGTCTTTCAGGTCTTCGAGCGTCAGATTGTCCGTCTTCTCGATCTCGATATAGCGCGTCCATGATCCGGGATTGTAATAGACGCCCTTCTCGGTCTCCATCCGATCCGGTTGATGCGTGTGTCCCATGACGACGACCTGCGGAGCATTGGCCTGCTTGAAGAGCCGGGCCGCCTCATTCTGCAAGACCTGCTTGTCATTCATGGAGCCGCTCTGAAAGACGGAGAGCGTGGTCGCGTCCCCGCCGATTCCGAGCTTGGGTGCTCCCGGAATATCGAAGACCTTCATCCACTCCTCGGCCGGAAGGCAGGGCATCAGCTCTAACAGGAACCGCAGCACGTCATCCTCTGTTTGCAGCTCGTCCCGCACTGTTTGAGCTGTCGCGTCAGGATTGCGGACTTTCCTGTACAGGCCCGCCACATCTTCGGCGAACTGTTGATTGTTCCTGAGTCTCTTCACAATGCGTGTGCCGACCAGTTCGTCCACCTGTTTCAGTCCGAGGGCCGCGCTTCGATAGACCGCCGCGAACTTGGTGAGCACCCAGGCGGCTGCGACCAGGCTGAAACGGCTCTCTTTCCAGAGAATACTGCGGAGGGCCGTGACCGGCTTGAGATTGTCTGCGAACGGGTAATCTTTCTCCATCCAGTTGACGAACTTGACCATGAAGAGCGTGCCCGGACACATCTCCAGCCGCGCGGTCTCCTCCGGCCCGTCAAGAATTGGATTCTCCCAGTGCTTGAATTTATTCGCCGGGTCGAACATATTTCCGTGTGAGATCTGGAGCTTCCCGTCGTGACGCCCGTACCAGAGATTGCCCATCTCAAATTCCACAGGCCCGGCCGCAGCCTGTATCTCCTGCTGCACTCTTTTCCACCAGAGGTCTATATCGTGATTGCCTGCGGCGAGCGTGACGCGGTTGCCGTGCTCGGTCTGAAATCTCTTCATCTCGTCGAACATATCATCGTGCCCGGCGAGGATCGGACGGAGCTTTTGCAGAGACTCTTCCTCAGAGCACCAGAAATCTGCCGAGCCTAAGGTGTAGGCGTCAGGATTG
>JAFBAJ010000450.1 GCA_019247865.1 Acidobacteriota bacterium | reverse complement strand
TTTCTTTGCGTCACCAGCGCCTTTGCGTGAGCCTGCTTTTTAATTTTCTTGATAATAACTTCTCCTCTGCGCTATAAGATAGAACATCACTTGATACTCCCCTTTGTTAGAGAGACAGCGGTTCCCCTCTCGCCAGGTCTCTATCGTGAACACAGACAGGAGAAGTGCGCGCTCGCGCTCTGCTCACAATGCAAGGAGGCTCCTCGTATGACTCGCGCTCTGCTAACTCTGATCTTCATGCTGGCTTGTTTCAGTCTGGCTTCGGCTGTGCCCCAGCGCGCAGTGTTCGACTTCGACGGCGACAACAAAACCGACTACGCGATCATGCGTGTCACCACCGGAACTTACAACTGGTTACTGCAGCAAAGCACCGACGGCTTTAAGGCACAGGCCTGGGGCAAGGTTGATGATCAAATCGTGCCCGGAGATTACGACGGCGACCACAAGTGGGACGTCGCGATCTGGCGGGACGGGATTTTCTATATCATGCAAAGCTCGAACGGGGCGCTCAGCGTCATCCGGTTCGGTCAGCAGGGTGATGATCCGATCATCACGCAGGACTTCGATGGAGACGGCATCACGGACCCGGCAGTCGTCCGTGGTGATGATGAAAACATTCTCTGGTACATCCAGCGCAGCCAGCTCGGATTTACCGTCGTGCGGTTCGGCTCCGCCCTCGGCGATATTTATCTGCGCGGCGATTACGATGGGGACGGCAAAGCCGATGTGGCCGTCTATCACGGCGACATGGGCACTCCGTTCAATACCTTCTATGTCCTGAGAAGCTCGGACGGAATCATGCAGGCGCAAAACTTCGGCGATATCGGCAGGGACGTCATTCCGCCTGCGGATTTCGATGGCGATGGGAAGACGGACTATGCAGTCTTCCGTTACCAGACGGGGGTCTGGTACTGGATCAACAGCTCGGACGGCAGCGTGCAGGCGCTGGCCTTCGGCAACGGCTCAGACCGGCCCGTGCCGGGCGATTACGATGGCGACGGCAGGGCCGATCAGGCAGTCTGGCGTCCGTCGACGGCCGTCTTTTATGTCAACCGCAGCACGCAGGGCTTCACCAGTTTTCCTTTGGGCACGTCGTTCGACGACCCGATGGCATTCACGCTGCAAGTGCGCTAGATCATCCATTCAAACGGCAGTGCTCGCCCGGTTCATGTGCCGGGCGAGCACTGCCGTTGTGCTAAGATTCGCCTGCAATCTGATCGCCTCCCTCTACACGTAATAGCCTGGAGAGAGTTATATTCTTCGGCGCAGGCGAAACTATGCACAGATCATTGCTCTACATTCTCGGCTTCATGCTGCTCATCTCTTCGAGCGGGGCGGCGCAGACGGCTGAAACGCGCACGCTGTCGGGCGTCGTCGTGACGGAGCGGGGCGAAGTCGTGCCGTGCGTGTTGCTGACCGTGCGTACCTCCGCGGGCAAGCAGCAGGTTGAGAGTGATGCTGAAGGCGGCTTCCGGCTGTCCGTGCCGAACGAGCCGCTGTCGCTCAACTTTTCCGGTAAGAACATCTCGCCGCTGACGCGCATCATCGCCGCCGACGAGTCGTCCGAAAATCTTCAGATTCGCATCGCTTACATCATCCCGCCGGTTCATGCGGACGTGGTCATCGAAGCCAGCTCGCAGGACCCCGCGATAGATATGCGCAACGACACGGTCTACAAGAACACACTGTTCCTGCGCGACGACCAGTTGCTGGAGACGCTGAACGCGGGCATCAATGCCGGACAGCACGAGGGCGGCGGAAAATCGCTGGAGATTCGTCGCTTCGGATTCAACGTCGATCACGGCGGCGTCAACGGCGGGCTGAAGATTCTGGTGGATGACGTGCAGCAGAATCAGGGGACGCAGGGACACGGGCAGGGTTACCTGGGCCAGCTCAAGAGCCTCACGCCGGAGCTGGTGCAGGATGTGTCGATCCTGAACGGGCCGTTCAGCGCGCAGTACGGAGATTTTTCCGGGCTCGGCGTGGTGCACATACGCCTCAAAGAATCCCTGCCGGATCAGCTCACGCTACGGTTTCAGGGCGGCTCGTTCAACAGCTTTCGCAGCTTCATCGCCTACAGCCCAAGCCTCAAGCGCGCCGACGCGTTCGTCGCTTACGAAAGCTCGCGCACGGACGGCCCGTTCATCAACGCGCTGCGTTACAAGCGGGACAACATCACGGCCAACTACACGCGGCGACTGCGCGAAGGCGAGGCCGTGGGCTTCAAGCTCAATCTGGGGCGCAACGATTTCTTCTCGTCCGGGCAGATTCCGCTGGACGAAGTGGCGGCCGGACGACTCGACCGCTTCGGCTTCGTCGACCCGTTCGACGGCGGGCGCGTGCGAACCGGCATTCTGGGAATTTACTACCGGAAGGAAGCGAAGTCGGGCGCGACCTTCAAGGCCGATGCGTTTCTCGGCCGCTCGCTCTTTGACCTCTATTCCAACTTCACTTTCTTTCTCAACGACGAGGTCAAAGGCGACGAGATACAGCAGCACGACTCGCGCCTGCAGGAGGGCGCGAACGTCCAGTACCTGCGCCCGTACAAACTCTTCGGCCGCCAGGCGCTTTTGATCGTCGGCGGCAACTTTCACGCGAACCAGATCAACGTCGGGCTCTATCGCACGGTCGAGCGCAATCCTTTCGCGGTGGCGACGAGCGCGCGTGCGCGTGTGACGAACGGCGCGGGCTACGTGCAGCAGGCTGTAGACCTGCTCGGCGGCCACCTGCATCTGGAAGGCGGGCTGCGCTTCGATTATTTTCGTTTCGATGTGGATGATAAGGTCACGCCCGCTTCGTCCGGCGAGCAGTCGGCGGGCGTCTTCCAGCCTAAGTTCAGTCTCGCTTACACGCCTTCGCACAAGCTGCCCGCGACCTTTTATTTTAACTACGGGCGCGGCATCTCCAGCCAGGACGCGCGCGGCGTCGTGCAGAAGCCTTCGAGCCCGAAAGTCTCGACGACCGATTTTTATCAGGTCGG
Organism: Acidobacteriota bacterium; assembly: GCA_019247865.1. Taxonomy (GTDB): domain Bacteria; phylum Acidobacteriota; class Blastocatellia; order Pyrinomonadales; family Pyrinomonadaceae; genus JACMLC01. The sequence goes on along the minus strand of JAFBAJ010000450.1, from coordinate 1,013 downwards.
CACGGCATACAATCTGAAAAGATTTTCGGTCAGCACTGACTTCTTCTTCATCGACCGCTCGAACGAGCAGGTCTACATCCCGGATGACGGCAGCTTCGAGTTCAAGGGCGCGACGCGCGCATACGGCTACGAGGTCAGGGCTTCGGCGAAGCTGACGCGGTATCTGGCCTTTAACGGCGGGCTGACGCAGGTCAGCAACTCTTTTTATCGCGGGACGTTTCCGCGCGTCTATGTGGACAGCGCGCCGCACACGGTCGGCAACGCGGGGCTGACCTTCACCGGCTATCGCGGCCTTAACGCCTCGCTCGGCTATCGTCACATCGGCAACTATCGGCTGGACGGAGAGAACGCGGCGATACGCGCTTCCGGGCTCGACGTGTTGGACTTGAGTCTGAGCAAGCGTCTGCGGCGCTGGGTCGATTTCAATCTCTCCATCGACAACCTGACGAACAAGCGTTACTACGAGACGCAGAACTTCTTCGACTCGCGCCTGCGTCCCGGCGACCCGGTCATCTCACGCATCCACGGCACGCCCGGCTATCCCATCGGCGTCACGCTGGGATTTACTTTTCACCTTTTCGGTAAAGATTAAATCTCACGCAAAGGCGCAAAGACGCAAAGAAAAGCAAGCATCTCTTCCTTTGCGTCTTTGCGCCTTTGCGTGAGACCTGCGCGCTGGCTATAATCCAACTTCTCTATTCACGCACTGCTTCGGGTACGGAGGTTGACCTTTCATCGTGTCTTCTACATCTCAGACTGCGTTCCGCCTTGCTTCTCGCCTTGACGGGGTCGGCTTTTCCGACATCGTCAAGATTCGCAACAAGATCATGGAGCTGCGCGCGGGCGGAGCCTCCGTCTTCCAGTTCGAGGGCGGCGAGCCCTTCAACAACACGCCAGCACACATCAAGGAGGCGATGACGCGCGCGCTCGAAGAGAACAAGACGCGCTATGCGCCTTCGTCCGGCATCCCGGAGCTGCGCGCCGCCATCGCCGACAAGGTGCGCGAGCGGAAC
>JAFBAJ010000424.1 GCA_019247865.1 Acidobacteriota bacterium | reverse complement strand
ACACGCCTTTCGACCCGCGCAACGGCACGAATCGCCCGGAGCAGGCGCACAACGATTACCTGCAAGTGCTGGCCGACGCCGGGATCATCGGGGCGGCCTGCGGCCTCTTCTTCATCGCCGTGCTCTTTCGCCTCGGACTCAAGCGCCGTCGCAGCCCTGATATCTTCCGTCGCGGCGTGGCGACGGGGGCGCTGGCCGGATGCTTTGCCGCGCTGGTGCACAGCTTCTTCGACTTCACGCTGCACACGACCTCGAACGCGCTGCTCTTTCTGACGCTGGCCGGTCTGGCGACCGCAGGCCCGCGCGTCGAGCGCATTGTGAAAAAACGGAGGCGTCGTCGCACGGTGCCGTATCAGCCGCCGGGCGAGCACCGCTCGCACTCTTCGCGCGAGGCCGCGCACGCGGAGGAGGAGTACGAAGAGTTCCTGGAGTATGAGGACGAGTACGGCTCACGCGCCAAGTTCGCGGAATGGTGGAGCGAGTTGCGCGGCGAAAACCAGCCTCCTCGTCGTCGCCGGTAAACAATCGATGTCGGAAAATATTCTGAACTCATTGAAGAGCAGGGGCGACCAGACGGTCCTCCACACGCTCGGCATCACAATCGAGTCGGCGGAGAAAGAGCTGGTTCGGCTCTCGATGCCGGTCAACGAGCGCGTGCATCAGTACACAGGGCTCCTGCACGGCGGCGTCTCGGTCGTGCTGGCCGAGACGGCCGCGTCCATCGGGGCCGCGCTCAACACAGACCTGACGCGCTACACGCCGGTCGGCGTCGAGATCAACGCCAACCACCTGCGCACGGTTTCCAAAGGCACGGTCACGGCCGAAGCGCGCCCCGTCTACCTCGGCCGCCAGATGTCCGTCTGGAACATCGAGATCAAAGATGAGCGCGAGCGCCTGATCTCTGTGGCGCGCTGCACGCTGGCGCTCAAGGCCGGAAGCGCGCTCGAAGAAGGAAAGCCCTAAGAAGCTGTTTACAAGGAAAGCCCTAAGAAGCTGTTTACAAAGCCCCTGATCTAAGCTCCGTAGGAGCGAGATATTTATAGCCCGTCCAATCTCTCTCAATGGAAGCTCCGTCAGGAGCGGAATATGTCGCTCCTACCGGAGCTTCAAATCGGGCGGTGGCTTGGGCTATAAATATTCCGCCGCCCTGCGGCTTTAGACCCATTTATTGATGAACTCAAACGGCTCACACCCTGACTCTTTGCCCGCGCTCTGTCTGGAGGCAATCGGACGGCACGGCAAGGCGGATGCGCTCAACCAGCGGCAGGCGGGCGAGTGGCTGCACATCTCTGCGGCGACTTTCGCGGCGCGCGTGCGTCACATCGCGCTCGGCCTCGCCACGCTCGGCATCGGCGCGGGAGACCGCGTCGCGATTCTCTCGGAGAACCGTCCCGAATGGTCTATCACAGACCTCGCCATCCTGAGCCTGCGCGCCGTCAACGTGCCCATCTACACGACGCAGGCCGTCGAGCAGGTGCGTTACATCCTGGAAGATTCGGGCGCGCGCATCCTCTTCGTGTCCGGGCGCAAAGTTTTTAAGCACGCGCTGCCGGGCATCGAAGGCGTCGAGGCTTTAGAGACGCTGGTCTTTTTTGACGAGGACGCTGCGCCGGAGATCGAGCAGGCCATCACGCTCGCGGCGCTCGAAGCGCGCGGCGCGGAGGTTGATGCGAGAGAGCCGGAGACTTTTCCCGGACTGCTGGCGCAGGTCAAGCCGGACGACCTGGCGACGATCATCTACACTTCCGGCACGACGGGCGAGCCAAAGGGCGTGATGCTGACCCATCACAACTTCGTCTCGGACGTGCTCTCCATCTCAAGCGTGCTTCCGATCCTGACTTCGGACATCGCGCTCTCCGTGCTCCCGCTCTCGCACATCTTCGAGCGGACGGTCTTCTACGTCTTCTGTTACAACGGCGTCTCGGTCTACTACTCCGCCTCCTTCGATCAGGTCGGCGAGCATCTGAAGGAGGTGCGCCCGACGATCATGACGGCCGTCCCGCGCCTCTTCGAGAAGGTCTATCACAAGATCGTCAAGAAGGGGATGAGCGCGG
>JAFBAJ010000362.1 GCA_019247865.1 Acidobacteriota bacterium | reverse complement strand
TGTTCTCCCAGACCTCGTCCGCCGTGAAGACCAGGAGCGGCGCGAGCATTCTGGCTACGGCATCCGTGATGCTGTGCAGCGCGGTCTGCGCCGAACGACGCGCGTGCGACTTGGGCGCGGCCGTGTAGAGCCGGTCCTTGATGATGTCGAAGTAACGCGCCGAGAGCGTCACCGTCGCAAAGTTCGAGAGCGTGTGATAGACCGTATGGAACTCGTAAGCTTCATACGCCGCGCGCACTTTCTCAATGACGGCATCAAGCTCGGACAAAGCCCAGCGGTCTATCTCCAACATCTCTTGCTCTGACTGATGGTCAGGATTGTCTAGGTTCGCTAGTTCATCCATGACCGATGGTTGTGTGGGCACGCTGTCGCGCGACGGGTCGAAGCCGTGCAGGTTGCCGAGCGCGAAGCGCGCAGTGTTGCGCAGCTTTCTGTAACCGTCCGAAACCCTGTTCAGGATTTCGGGCGAGCAGCGCACGTCCTCCGTGAACTCGCTCGAAGCAGACCACAGGCGTACGATCTCCGCGCCGGACTCCTTGATGACCTCGTTCGGCGAGACGGCGTTGTCGCCAGACTTGTGCATCGTCTTGCCCTGACCGTCCACCGTCCAGCCGTGCGTCAGCACAGCCCTGTACGGCGCGCCGTCGTGCGCCGCCAGCCCAACCATCAGCGAAGAGTTGAACCAGCCGCGATATTGATCGCCGCCTTCGAGATACACATCCGCGGGCCAGCGCAGCTCCGCGCGCTTTTCGAGCACGGCCACGGACGACGTGCCGCTGTCGAACCAGACATCTAAAATGTCTGTCTCCTTCCTCCACTCCGCGCCGCCGCAACTCGGACATTTAAAACCTTCCGGCAGCAAGTCCACAGCTTCGCGCGCGTACCAGGCATCGGCCGAATCGCGCTCGAAGATGCCCGCGACGTGATGGACGACGGCCGCGTCCGCGATTGCTTCCTGACAATCTGTGCAGTAGAAGACTGGGATCGGCACGCCCCACACGCGCTGGCGCGAGACGCACCAGTCGGGCCTCCCTTTGAGCATGTTGCGCATTCGCTCCATGCCCCACGCAGGAATCCACTGCACGTTCTCGATCTCGCGCAGAGCGCCCGCGCGCAGGGATGCGACCTGCTCATCCACTTCGTTGTCCACGAAGTTGGAGCGCACGCGCCCGTCCTCATCACGCTCGGCCTCGCCCTTGTCGCTCTCCGCGTCCATCGAGATGAACCACTGCGGCGTCGCGCGAAAGATGACCGGGTTCTTGCAGCGCCAGCAGTGCGGATAGCGATGCTCGTATCTTTCACTAAAGAGCAGGACGCCGCGCTCTTTCATAAACTCGACGATCTTAGGATTAGCCTCAAAGACGCTCTGCCCGGCGAAGTGCTCGACCTCGCTCGTGAAGCGCCCGGCGTTGTCGACCGGACAATAAATTTCCAGGCCGTATCTTTTGCCGATGACGAAGTCGTCGTGGCCGTGTCCCGGCGCGGTGTGCACACAGCCCGTCCCGGCCTTGCCGGTTCCTTTCTCCTTCGCCTCTTTGACATCCAGCTCCGTCTCCGCGTCCGCCTCGCCGCCGAGCGTGACGTGCTCGCCCGTCATCACGAGCGATGCTCTGTCGAGCCACGCATGACGACATTCGAGCCGGTCGAGCTTTGAGCCGGGAAAGCGTGCGAGCACGTGCGGGACAGCTTTGCCTTCATCATCCGTCGCCCCGAGGCCGCACTTGCTGGCTACCGCAAAGGCCAGCTCGCTCGCCACGATGTAGACCTCGCCCTCGTGCTCGATGGCCGCGTACTCGAAGTCCGGATTGACTGCGATGCCCAGGTTGGCGGGCAGCGTCCACGGCGTCGTCGTCCAGATGAGAAAGAAGACCTTCCGCCCGGCGAGGCTTTCATCGATCAGGGCCGGGTCGCTCTGCAAAGGGAACTTGACGTAGACCGAATCGGACGTGTGCTGGTGATACTCGACCTCCGCCTCTGCGAGCGCGGTCTGGTCGTGTATGCACCAGTAGACCGGGCGCAGCCCTTTATAGACATAGCCGCGCTCGATGAAGCGGCCGAAGGTGCGCGCCGTCTCGGCCTCGTACTCGTTCGACATGGTGAGATACGGATCGTCCCAGGTGCCGAAGATGCCGAGCCGTTGAAAGTCGCGCGTCTGGCTCTTGAGAGCGTTCGCGGCGTGCTCGCGGCAGGCGCGGCGGATGCTCACGGCGGGCATGTTCGCCTTCTTCGCGCCGAGCTTCTTGTCGACGTACATCTCGATGGGCAGGCCGTGACAGTCATAGCCCGGCACATAAGGCGCATCGAAGCCCATCATCGTGCGCGACTTGACGACGAAGTCTTTGA
>JAFBAJ010000332.1 GCA_019247865.1 Acidobacteriota bacterium | reverse complement strand
CGCCTACATGCCGCCCGAACAGATCAGTGATTTCAAGAACGTGCGCCCGTCCTCCGACATCTACGCCATGGGGATGACCGCTTACAGTCTGCTGACCGGAGCCATCGCCCTCGACCTCTCGCCCAAAGCCAACGTCGCCGAGACCGTCAAAGCCATCTTCGACAAACCCATCATTCCCATCCACCAGCGCGTCCACGACGTGCCCCCCACCGTCGCCAACGCCGTCGAGCGCGCCCTCGCCAAAGACCCGGCGCACCGCTGGCCCACCGCCGCCGCCATGCGCGACGCGCTCATCCAGGCCTTCTAAATCTTAAAAAGCACTGCCCGCTTGACACTCGCCTTGCCACACGTATAATTCCTTACCTGCATGTGGGCCGATAGCTCAGTTGGTAGAGCAGCAGACTCTTAGTTATGGGAGCCTCGTTCGGAAACGGGCGAGTGAGAAAGGCGTCAAAGTCGGGGAACCCTTCCGCCATAAAGAGCGATGGCAATCCCGAGCCAAGCCCTGATGACTCAGGGAAGGTGTAGAGACTAGACGGCGCCCATCTAAATCTCGCAAGAGACATGATGAAGGGATAGTCCAGACCACAAACCCTGTGGGGCGACGAAAGTCGAAGTGGTAAGTAATCTGCGGGTCGCTGGTTCGAGCCCAGCTCGGCTCAATTTTAATTTCAATAAGAAAGGGCATCCATCACGGATGCCCTTTCTTGTATGAAGGCGTCTCTGTTCGTCGCTCTCAGAGTTGGATGCCGTTTTGGGCGGCCTGCTCGGAGAGGAGTTTGATCTGCTCGGTTTTTCGCTGGCGCGTGAGGAGGTCGAGCAGTGCGCGGTAGAAGGCCGGGCTGCGCGGATAGAGTTTGATGGCCGCTGTGTATTCCGCCTCGGCTTCTGTGAATCGCTCCTGCCGGCTCAGGGCCTCGGCCAGATAGAAATGGTTGAGGGCTTCCTCAGGCTCCAGCAGCACGGCCTTTGTGAAAATATCTTCGGCCTCCGGGTATTTCGCGTGGCGCAGGAGGAGTCGTCCCAGAGAATCTCGGAAATATTTGTCGTCCGGAAAATACGAGACCGCTTCCCGCAAAGCGACTTCGGTCTCCTCGTCATCTTTCCCGGCCATGCCGTAGGCGAAGTCGAGCAGCGTGCGGTAACCATGATTCTTAGGCTCGATGAGCACCGCCTGACGCAGCTCTGTCGCAGCCTCCGCGTATCGCCGTAGATTGTTGTACGTGACTGCCAGTTCGTAATGATAAAGCGCATTGTCCGGCTTTAATTCCACAGCCCTCCTGAAGACCGCTACGGCCTCTTCAAGCTGGCCCCCGCTAAAGAGCATTGAGCCCAACTTAAACAGATAGAGGTCATTCGTCGGAGCCGCCTGTACGGCTTGCCTGAATTCCGCTTCGGCCTCCTCCACGCGCCACGTTCCTTCAAATTTCAAGCCCGCAGCATAATGCTCCTCGGCCGTCCGATTCTGCCTGGAGGCGGACGACTGGCTGAAGGCCGTCAACTGGCAGGCGGCGATGAGGGTCAAGGTCAGGACGATTCGCTTTATCATGTCGTGTGTTTTTGGCGCAACGGCTCGGCGGACGTATACTACGAGCTTGAGACGATGTTCAAGACCGCTCTGTCTGAAGCGAAATCATTCAAAGGAGTTACCGCTAACATTTCTGTGATGAGCCGTGTGCATCTTCTGGTTGGATTGCTGTGCCTGATTTTTTCTCTGGCCGGATGTCAGAGCGCGGCGGAGCGCGATCAGGCCGGTTTCGAGCAGGACAAGGCGGCGGTGACGGATGTGCGGCGCATCGCGGCGGGGCTCGCGCGGATGCAGGGCGTGGCGCAGGGCGATCTTGATTTACTGAAAGCAGTGCATGCGAAATATCCTGCGGCGGCGGAGGTGCGGCAGACTTTGCAGACGGCCTTGCAGGCGCGTCAGGATTGGGACGCGCTCGAAAAGCTATTGACCGAAAAGCCGGAGGCCGAGCGCACGCAGAGCGAGCGCGTCTATCTCTCAAAGGTCTATCTCAAGCTCGGCCGGTACAAAGAGGCGCGAGCCATCCTTGAGCCGCTGGCCGCGGCCGCGCCGCAGGAACTGGAGCTTAACAGCCTGCTCGGACAGGCGCTCTATTTCGAGGGGCGGTACGAAGAGGCCGCGCGCGTCTTTGATCGCGTGTGGGATGCCATCGTCGCGGCCAAGCAGGTGGACGAGCTGATGATGCGTGGGATGATCTATTTTTATCAGGGCGATAAAGGGCGCGCGATTGAGACGCTGAAGAAGACGGTCGAAATCAACCCGGACTACTTCTCGGGCTACAATGCTTTGAGCCGCGTTTATGCAGCGCAGGGCGACACGGCGCAGGCCGAAGCCGCACGCGCGCAGGCCGAGCGTGCACATGCGCGGCAGACTGCGGAAGAGACACGGCGGATACGGCTCAATGCGCTCGCGCGCGATCTGGAGAACGCGTTCGCGTCGCGTCGTTACGAAGAGTGCGTGCGTATCGCGCAGGAGATGCTGCAATCCGCGGACGAAGCACAAAAGCCGACGCTCTACGACTACATCGGACAGGCTTATCAGGCCGTCGGCAAACAGGCCGAAGCCCAGTCGGCTTTCCAGGAGGCCGCGCGCCTGCGACAACAGACCAAATCTTAGAAAGATTGCCACAGAGACACAGAGGCACAGAGAAAGACATACATTTTATTTTCTTTACCTCTGTGTCTCTGTGGCTGATATTTCATCATGCATAAATCAATCATCATTTTGCTCGTCATGACGTTGATGACAGGCGTGCTGTTCATCGGTTGTCGGCCGCAGCAGGGCTCCGGCAATGACGTTTCCAAACAGAGCGCCGGAGTCAAGACCGCGATTCGCTTTGACGATGGGACGCAGCGCTCCGGGATAGATTTTACGCACGTGCCGACGCGCACGGCCGAGAAGCTGATGCCGGAGATCATGGGCAGCGGCGTGGCCGTGGTCGATGTGAACCGCGACGGCGCGCCGGATGTCGTGCTCGTCAATAGCGGCGCGGTGCGCGCTCCTGCGCGTCCGGCGGAGGCGCGCAATCGTCTTTTCATCAATGACGGTCGCGGCCATTTTACAGACCAGACGGACGCGTGGAAGCTGCCGAGCACTGGCTACGGGATGGGCGTCGCCGCCGGAGATTTCGACAACGACGGCTGGGTCGATCTTTTTCTGACTGCTTATCGCGGCGACGATGTGCTGCTCAGAAATACCGGCAGCGGTTTCGAGGACGTGACCGCGAAGGCAGGCATCAAGGCGGACGGCTTGTGGAGCACGAGCGCGGGCTTTTTCGATCTGGACAATGACGGCGATCTGGATCTGTGGACGGTGCGCTATATCAACTACGCGCCGGAGAACGCGGTCAAGACCTATCACAATCGCCTGCTCGTCTACTCGACGCCGGTCGTCTACGAAGCCGTGCCCGACCGCTTGCTGCGCAACAACGGCGACGGCACGTTTACGGACATCAGCAAGGACGCCGGGCTGACCTCGGCCGCGCGCAAGGGTCTCGCCCTCGCCATCGGCGATCTGGACCTGGACGGCGACGAGGATATCTACGTCGCCAACGACACGAACCCGAACCAGCTCTGGCTCAATGACGGTCACGGCCAACTCAAGGAGACGGCGCAGCTAGACGGCGTCGCCTACAGCGAAGAGGGCGGCGAGATGGGGAGCATGGGAGCGGATTTTTCCGACACCAACAATGACGGGCGGCTCGACATCGCCTGCACGAACTTTCAGAGCGAGACGACCAACATCTACAGGCAGGAGGGGCCGCTGCTCTTTCGTGACGTGTCGGACGCAGTCGGAGTCGGCGAAAGCGCACGCGCGCGTTTGAAGTTCGGGGTGGATTTTTTCGATGCGGACAATGACGGCGACGAAGACCTGCTGGTCGCCAACGGCCACATCGAAGACAACATCGGCGAATACACGGACAGCATCACCTTCGCGCAGCAGACGACGCTGTATGAGAATACCGGCG
>JAFBAJ010000181.1 GCA_019247865.1 Acidobacteriota bacterium | reverse complement strand
AAGAAAGAAAATCATTATCGCGGTCGCGGCGGTCGCCGTGCTCGGACTAATTATTATCATCAGCGTCTTCGCCAGCCGGAAGGACGAGCCGGAGGTCACGGCCGTCAAGGTCGATGTCCGGCCAGAGCTGCGCCAGACCGTCACGGCATCGGGCGAGATCAGGCCGATCCAGTTTATTAACCTGACGAGCGAGGTCGCGGGCCGGATCGAAGAGATCTACGTCAAAGAGGGCGACATGGTGTCCAAAGGGCAGCCGCTCGTCCGCCTCGACCCGACGCAGCTCCAATCGAGCCAGGAAGCGCAGCTCGCCGCCGCGCAGACGGCGCTCAACGACGTGCAGAACGCGCGGACGCAGGTCATCTCTGCCGAAAACAACGTCGCACAGGCGCAGCAGGCTCTGACCGTAGCCGAAGCGGGCGTCGCACAGCAGCGCCAGCAGCTCGTGACCTACCAGATCGACATGAACACGGCGCAGCGCGAGCTCAAACGCACGACCGAGCTGGTCGAAAGCGGCGTCGCCTCGCGCTCGGAATATGACGCGGCCAGGGATCGTTACGACACCGCGGCCGCCCGTTTTGAAGCGCAGAAGATCGCCGTGCAGGAGGCCATCGCGCGCGCCAACCAGCAGCGCGTCGCCGTGCGTGATGCCAAGACGGGCGTCGATTCCGCGCGCGGCAGCGTCCGCTCCAGCGAGTCGCGCGCCAACCAGCAGCAGGCACTGCTGCGCGGAGAGAGCAGCCAGCGCAACAAGGCCACGCAGCTCTCGCCCCTGACGGGCGTCATCGCCGACATTCCCTCGAAGGTCGGCACCTTCGCCGTCGCCAGCCTCTCGTCCACGCCGCTCCTGACCATCGCCGACATGTCCACCATCAACGTCGAGGTCAAAGTTGACGAGACGGAAATCTCCAACCTCGCGCTCGGACAGCCCGCGAAGATCAAGGTCGACGCTTATGCTGAGAAGGAACTGACCGGGACGATCACGCAGGTGACCCCGCTCGCCGTCGGCAAGTCGGCCACTTCGGGCGGCCTCTCGAACACGATCAACGTGCAGGAGGCCAAAGAGTTTCGCGTCGTGATCCAGCTCAAGGACACGCCCGACGAGGTTCGCAACGGCCTGCGTCCGGGCATGAGCGCGACGGCGACCATCACGACCAAAGTCAAGAACAACGTCATCGCCGTCCCGCTCCAGTCCATCGTCGAGAAGGCCCCGGGCGGCGCGCCCGGAGCTTCCCCCGCTCCGTCCGTCGCGGGCAACACGCCGCAGCCTTCGCCCGCCAACGGCGAGAAGCCGAAAGACATCAAGGGCGTCTACGTCCTTGAGAACGGCAAGAAGGTCAAGTTCGTCGAGGTCACGACCGGCATCACAGGTGAATCCGACATCGAAGTCACGAGCGGCGTCAAAGCCGGGGACGAGATCATCACAGGGCCGAGCCGCGTCCTCAAGACCTTAAAAGAGGGCGCGACCGTCAAGAAGCAGGAGAACAAACCCGGCGGCCAGGCGAACGCCAACGCGGGCAGCTAGAGGACAGCAAGAGATATGAGCGACGCATCAGCCACACTCGAAACCACCACGCCCGCGGGCGAGCTCGCACACGGCGACCTGCTCGCGCGCGACGCAGTCCCGGCGGCGCTGATCTCGATGCGCGAGATCTGGAAGACCTACCAGATGGGCTCGGAAGAGGTGCACGCCCTGCACGGCGTCTCGTTCGACGTGCAGAAGGGCGAGTACTTAGCCATCATCGGCCCCTCCGGCTCCGGCAAGACCACGCTGATGAACCTCATCGGCTGTCTCGACACGCCGAGCAAAGGGCAGTACTGGATCAACGGCAAGCTCGTCTCCGCGATGGACGACGACGAGTTGGCGCGCATCCGCAACAAAGAGGTCGGCTTCGTCTTTCAGACCTTCAACCTGCTCGCGCGCGCGACATCCCTGCACAACGTCGAGCTGCCGCTGATCTACGCGGGCGTCAGCTCTTCGGAGCGGCATGAGAAGGCGAAGGCCGCGCTCGGCGCGGTCGATCTGGCCGACCGCATGATGCACCGGCCGAACGAGCTTTCGGGCGGACAGCGCCAGCGCGTCGCCATCGCCCGCGCGCTCGTCAATCATCCGTCGATCCTGCTCGCAGACGAGCCGACCGGCGCGCTCGACACGCACACCAGCTACGAGATCATGAACCTCTTCGAGAAGCTGCATTCCGAAGGGAACACGATCATCGTCGTCACGCACGAGCCCGACATCGCCGCCCGCGCGCACCGCGTCATCTCGATTCGTGACGGACTGATCGAGAAGGACGAACGCATCCGGTAAGTCTCAAGTCCCAAGTCCCAAGTCTCAAGTCA
>JAFBAJ010000131.1 GCA_019247865.1 Acidobacteriota bacterium | reverse complement strand
GTCGTGAGCGTGCGCGGCTGCGGCACGCTCAGCTCGGAGGCAGAGGCCGCGACAGCAGCGCTCTCAAGCTTGATTCCTTCCGCGACCTGAACCGACTGAGTCGATGGCGTGACGGTTTGAGCCGCGCGGGCCGAACGCTGGATGGCTGCTCCGGCGAGCCCCGCGCCCTCCGCGCCTGGCAGCTCTTCGCTCATGAAGTCGGCGACGCGCTCTGCTCCGCTCTTATTTCGCAGCTTCGATTCCGCTTCGCGCAACTGCTCGCGCTCTGCACGCGCGGCCTGACGCATCTCCATACGCATCTGCGCACGCTCGCGGCGCGCTGTGCGCCACGCGCTGAATTTTTCGGGGATCGCGCGCGTGAAAGTGAAGCGCGTGCCGAACTCGCTGGCGAGCCATTCGTAGGCGCGCACGAAGGAGAAGTTGGTCGCCAGCAGGAGGCCCGTCGCCGCGAGCGCGAAGAGCAGAATGGCCGCTCCGACCGTGTTGAAGCCGCCCTTAAAGATGCTGGCGATGAGCGCTCCGGCCAGCCCGCCGGACTCGAACTTGCCGTCGAACGGTTTCGGCGCGCCGAAGACCTGCAGGAGCGCCGAGGCGGCTAAGAGCAGCGTCACCAGTCCCACGACGCGAAAGAGCGGTGCATGTATGTGTTTGGTTCTGAAGCGTCGCCAGGCGGCGGCGAAGAGCAGCAGCGGCAGCAGGTACGCGGCCAGACCGAAGAGCTGGAAAAAGAACTCGGCGATGTTCGAGCCGATGATGCCGATCCAGTTATGCACAGTCCCGCTGGCGGAGCTGTTCCAGGACGGATCGTTCGGGTCGTAAGAGAACGGAATCATGCAGAGCGTCAGCAGCACGCTCAGCGCAAAGAGCGCGATGGCGATGATCTCGTTCCGCCGCGTGTTCTTCGTCGCCACCGTCTTGCCGCGCACTTCCGTTTGTGTAGTCGCCATAAATCTCTCCTCAGAAAATCCCGGGTCTCAAGTCCCAGGTCTCAAGTCCGCGAACCCGACTTGGGACTTGGGACTTGGGACTTGAGACTTTTTTTAAGCCGCTCGCCGCGAGAGCAGGTACTCCTTGATGAAATCGTCCAGGTCGCCCGCGAGGACTGCGTCCACGTCGCCGCGTTCGAGCTTGGTGCGCGCGTCTTTGACTAAGCGATAGGGCGCGAGCACGTAGTTGCGTATCTGCGAGCCGAACGAGTTGTCCATTTTATTCGCTTCGAGCTGCGCGGTCTCGGCCTGTCGTTTCTCCAGCTCCAGTTCGTAGAGCCGCGAGCGCAGGACCTGCATGGCGACGGCGCGGTTCTGATGCTGCGAGCGCTGGTTCTGGCACGCGACGACGATGCCGGTCGGCAGGTGCGTGATGCGTACTGCGGAATCGGTCGTGTTGATGTGCTGCCCGCCCGCGCCCGTCGAGCGATACGTGTCGACTCTGAGATCCTTCTCGTTGATCTCGACCTCTATGTTCTCGTCGATCTCCGGATAGACGAAGAGCGAGGCGAAAGAGGTATGCCGTCGCGCCGCCTGATCGAACGGCGAGATGCGCACGAGGCGATGCACGCCCGCTTCCGCCGAGAGCAGGCCGTAGGCGTACTCGCCCTCGACGCGAAAGGTGACGCTCTTGATGCCAGCCTCTTCGCCCGGCTGGTATTCGAGAATCTCCGTCTTGAAACCGCGTCCCTCGGCCCACTTGAGATACATACGCAGCAGCATCTCGGCCCAGTCCTGCGACTCCGTCCCGCCCGCGCCCGGATGGATCGTGCAGATGGCGTTGAGCGCGTCGTTCTCGCCCGACAACAGCATCTCCGTTTCGGCCTGCTCGATGTCATGGCTGAGCCGAGCCAGAAGCTCGCGCAACTCGTTCACAGAGGCTTCGTCCTCTTCCGCGAATTCAAAGAGCACGGACGCGTCCGCAACCAAAGCCTCGAACCGCTCCTGCCGCTCCACCGTGCGTTCGAGCTTGCTCCGCTGCTGCAAGAGCTTCTGCGCCGCGTCCTGATCGTTCCAGAAATCCTGCGCCGACGCGCGCAACTCGATCTCGGCCAGCTCCTTCCGCTTCGCAGCTACATCAAAGAAACCTCCCGAGCTGTTCCGTCCGCATCTTCAAATCTTCGTACCTGTTGCGTAAATCCTGTATGGATAGTGTCTCAATCATCTCTTTTTAGTCCCAAGTCCCCAGTCTCAAGTCCCAGGTCTCAAGTCCGTGAACCCGACTTGGGTCTTGGGACTTGAGACTTGAGACTCATAATTATCAAGAGCAAGCTCAGAGCGGCGCACAGGGCGACGAACAGGTCGCCGTGAGCCGTGTAAAAAGTCTTGCCGCCCGTTGTGCGCGTGACCGTCCAGGTCCGCGTCGCGGTCTGAAATCCACCGGTCGCATCCAGCACCTCGCCGCGCGGTGTGATGTACGCGCTGATGCCAGTGTTCGTCACGCGTAGCACCGGGCGGTCGTTCTCGACGGCGCGAAAGATGGCGTTCGCTAAGTGCTGCCGCATGACCGGCGTCGGCCCCAGGTAGCCGTCGTTCGAGATGTTAATCAGCACGTCCGCGCCTTCATCCGCGAAGCGTCGCGCGATGGACGGAAACGCAGACTCGAAGCAGATAAAGATGCCCGCGCGCGCCTCGCCGAGCGGCAACAAAGGGTACTGTGCGCCCGGCGTGAAATCTCCGACCATCACCGGAACCAGATTGACTCCCGGCAGCCAGCGCGGCAGCGGCACGTATTCACCAAACGGCAACAGGCGAATCTTATCATACTGTGCGACGAGGCGACCGTCTTCGTTGACCATCACGGCAGAGTTATAGTCGCCGTTGGCCGGCGCTGGCTCCAGCGCGTTGAAGATAACGGACGTGCGCTGCTGGCTCGTGAAGCCAGCGACCGTCTCTCGAAACTCGGAATCGCGCGCGTACGTGAAGTTCATAGGCGACTCCGGCCAGATGACGACACGCGGAACGGCAGCTCTCTCATCCTTCAGCTCGCTGAGCGCACTCGCGCTCAAAGAGAGATGGCGCGCGATGAGCGCTTCGGTCTCCGACAAGTCCTCGACCGGCTCCATCGGCACGTTCGGCTGAATGGCGACGACGACCGCTGCGGCCTTCTGTTTCTCGACCGGCGCGGTTCCGCCGGGCAGAGCGATGATGAGAGCTATGCCTGCACAGATGGCTGTGCTGACGGCGAGTGCGCGGAGCGATCTTTTGAGGAGCAGGAAGGCGAGCGCCGCGTTGCTCAGGACGATCAGAAATCCGACCGCGTAGACTCCGCCCCAGCGCGCAGTTCTGATGAGCTGCGGCATGTAAGCCTGCGAGTAGCCGATGGCGTTCCACAACTGTCCGGTCACGCCGAGCCGCGCCCACTCGAACGCGACCCACACCAACGGCATCAGGAGCAGCGCGCGGACTCCCCAACGCGCCACCAAGCGCGCCAGCACGAGACACGACAGGGCCGGAAAGAGCCCGACGATCATGGTTATGGGAAAGAGCAGCAGGTACGCGATGACCTTTGGGATGTGGCCGTAGCGCACCATCGAATAGGTCAGCCAGTAGCAGGAGCCGTAAAAGAAGAGCGTGCCCGCGATCCAACCGAGCAGAAACGCGCGCACGTTGAGCTGCGGCGCACGCACGACCGCGACGAGCAGCGGCACGAGTCCGATCCACGCCAGCGGCCACAGATTGAAGTCCGGAAAAGAGAGAATCAGGAGCAGCGCAGAGAGCACCGCCAGGGCTGTTTCGACACGCGCGGGAGCCTGCGCGCGCACGCTCGAACGAAGGCGCGAGAGGAGCCGCGACAGCCTTCGCTCTCGTCCGGTCGGCGCGAGTGAAACCGCGTCATGCATGCGCCAGAGTTTAACAAAAGATGGTCGCGCCGTCGAAATGAAAGATCATGCAGTCAGCTTGAGAGAAGGTGAATCGGGCTGCGCCTTGAAAAAAAATTTGCGGGCTCGTCAGCGATGCCCGAAATCGTCTGCCGGATGACGCGATTCGACAGAAAACGTCACCTCCAGAGTGACAAATTTCGTCGCTTCGGCCGATTAGTTCCGTCTTGCGGCAGTATGCGCGGGAAGCTGGAATTGTCCGTAAATGAGAGCGGAAAGCGGCCTGTGTTCTAAAAAGTGCTTTAAAAGTGGGAGAACCCGGTCAATTTCGACCGGGTTCGCGTTTCGGGGTGATAACTGAAGGATCGCTCGGCGGGGGGCTGGCGCAGCGGCAGGCGGCGCTCAGAGATGTGGTGGCGGCGGGGGCACGTTCCATTTCGTGCTTGCCGACGAAAGATAGAGCACATCGCGTGCCACAAAAAATATTTTCTGGAAATCCTGCTCGATTAGTTTCGCGTGCGGCCGGCGGTGGCTGAAGGGGATGCTGTCGGAGATGGCGTGTTGGATGGCGCGGGAGTCGGCGTCGGCGTGACGGTCGCGCGGTTGACGGGGGCGCTCTGCTGGCGCGGCTGGTTCGCGGGAGGCGGCGCGGCCGTCGGGTTGTTGGCGACGGGCTTGAGAGTCCAGCGTCCGACCATGATGCCGAGCGCGAAGAAGATGGCGGCGATGATGAGTCCGGCCAGCAGGAGGACTGCCGGACGGCGTTCGTCGCGGCTGAACTCTTCGAGCGCGGAGTGGCGCGGCTCTCTCTCAAACTCTTCGGTATATTTGTGAGCGTCTGTGGTTACCATGTCCGCTCCGGTTTCGAGTCCCTTAAACTCCTTCCCGTTCGGTCGGCTCGACTTCGAGCAGATGGCCGCTGACTCCTATGATTCGAACCGCGCTGCCGCGCGCGGCCACCCGCTCCGCGCCGCTCAGGCGTGCGCGCCACAATTCGCCGCCGACGATGATCGCGCCCTCCGGCTCAAGCGCGGTCTCGACGCGCGCCGTCCTGCCCAGAAGATTCGGCCTGCCCTGCCCGGCTTTGCGATGACGCGAGAGCAAAGCGATGTAGATGGCTGAAGCAAGCAGGCACGCGCTCAGTGAAAGAACGATCCAGGTAATTGCTGCTAGACCCATGTCCGCCCAGGAAAACCGCCGAGAGGCGCGTATTCTAACATAAAAGGGGAAAGGTAAAAGTCAGAAAAATGGTCTTAGGACTTTGGCCTTTGGTCTTTGATGCTTACTCGTGTCAAAGACCAAAGGCCAAAGTCCTAAGACCGGGATTTTTACCTTCTTACTTCCCGCCGGTTTCGACCAGACGCTGGAGCGCGATGGCCTCCGGGTTGTTGGGGTCGATCTGCATGGCGATCTTGGCGTGCGACATGGCCTGCGCGCGGTCGCCGCGCTCGATGAAGATGCGTCCGAGCAGGATGTGCGCGTCGATCATCTTGGCGTCCCAGAAGATGGCCGTGCGCAGGGCGCTGATGGAAGCTTCGAGGTCGCCGCGACGCTGGTTGATGCGGCCGATGAGGAGATAGGCTTCGGCGCTCATAGGCTCGATGGTCAGGACGCGACGGAGCTCCGGCATCGCCTCTTCATCACGTCCGGCGGCATAGAGCTCGCGCGCCTTAGCCAGCAAGTCCTG
>JAFBAJ010000098.1 GCA_019247865.1 Acidobacteriota bacterium | reverse complement strand
CGTTCTCGCACGTCATGGAAAAGGTCCTGGGGTTTCATCACGAAGCCTGGACGGTGCGCGCCGTGCTCTCCGAGGAGACGGAGGTCGGGCGCGTCCTGCGCTCCTATTCGGCAGAGCTGCCTGCGCGCGTGGCCTCGATCATCGAGGGCAAGTTCCAGCCGGCCGCGCTGGCGCAGCTTGTCTCGTCGCAGCTCGATGTGGACCGGATGGACTATCTGCTGCGCGACTCTTTGATGACGGGAGCGAAGTACGGCATCTACGATCTCGAATGGATCATCAACGCGCTCCAGATAGACGAAGAGGGAGACCGCATCTACGTCGCTGCGCGCGGGCTCTACGCGGTCGAAGAATATTTGCAGGCGCGTTACTACATGTTCCGGCAGGTCTACTTTCATCGCACGCTGCGCTCGGCCGAAGCCGTGCTGCGCTCTGTGCTGCGGCGCGCGCTCGCGCTCCTCGAAGCGGGCGAGCAGGTTTGGTGCGCGCCCGGCACTGCTTTTGAAAAGGTCCTGCGCCGCGAGCCGCTGACGCTCGCAGAGCATTTGCAGATGGATGACTCCGACGTCATCTTCCACGTCAAGCAGTGGCAGTCGAGCGACGATCAGGTCTTGAGCGATCTGAGCCGCCGCTTCATCGGCCGTCGTCTCTTCAAAGCCATCGACCTCGACATGCCTTTGACCGAGCGCGCGGGCTTTCTCGCGGCGGCGCGGGCCGAGGTCGAGCGCGCAGGGATGCCCGCCGAATACTATTTCATCGAAGACCACGCGGGCGACGTGCCTTACTACAACTACTACACGGCCGAAGACGCAGAGCCTAAGGCGCGGATCTACGTCGAGGACGGTTACGCGCATCCGCGCATACGCGAGATCAGCGAAGTGAGCGAGGCCGTGCGCGGCCTTGAGCGCGGCTATCAACTGCACCGCGTCTGCTTTCCGCCCGAGGTGAAGGAGGAGGTCTACCAGCTCTATCACAATGCCTCGCCGCGCACGGCCTCGCACGTGGCCGAGTAATTGCAGGACACTTGAACGTGAGAAGGGAGAGCTTGAGTTCCGGAACTGAGATGGCTGCTGCGGAGAACGGACGTGCCGGTCTTCTGTCCCGGCTCAGCGAGTCGGAGGATGTCCTCTGGTGGTCTGTCGGTCTGGCGCTGGCCGCCTCCCTGCGCCTCAGCCTGTTCCGCTTTGAGAGCGGCGATTACATCTCGCATCTGGGCCTGTGGTACGACTACATCCAGACGCATGGAGGCTTCAGCGCGCTCGCGGACAACTTCTCGAACTACACGCCGCCGTACTTGTATCTGATGTGGGTGGCGACGAAGCTGCCGGTGGCGAAGCTCGCGGCGATCAAGCTCATCGCCGTGCCCTTCGACTTCCTGCTCGCGTTCATAGTGTTACTCACAGTCCGGCACAAGTATCAGAATAAAACAATCCTGATGCTCGCCTGTTTCGCAGTGCTCTTTGCGCCGACGGTGATTTTCAACAGCGCGCTCTGGGCGCAGAGCGATGCGATGTACACGAGCTTTCTCGTCGGGGCCGTTTTATATCTCCTCAGAAAAAGGCCGGTCGCGGCCTTCGTCTGTTTCTCGGTCGCGCTCTCGTTCAAGACGCAGGCCGTCTTTCTCGCGCCGCTCTTTCTGATCCTGTACCTGAAAAAGAGGGTTCCGGCGTGGGTCGTGGTGCTTTTTCCGGCCATCTATTTTGTGTTCGTGATTCCGGCGTGGCTGGCGGGCAGGCCGCTCAGGGACGTGTTGACGATGCACTGGCAGCAGGCCGAGACCTTCAAGCAGCTGACGATGAACGCGCCCAATCTGTATCAATGGCTGCCGGATGATTACGACCTCTTCGGGAGGTTTGGCATCGTGCTTGCTCTGACGGCGGTGTTCGTCTTCTGCCTGGTGGTCTGGAAGAGCCGGGCGGAGATCACGGACGAGCTGCTGGTGAGGCTCGCGCTTCTTTCGCTCCTGCTGGTGCCGTTTTTTCTGCCGCGCATGCATGAGAGATATTTTTTCCCGGCGGATGTCGTGGCGATTGTGTACGCTTTCTATTTTCCGCGACGCTTCTACGTGCCGCTCGTCGTCGGCCTCGTCTCGCTCTTGAGCTACTTTCCGTTTCTCTTCGGGAAGACGGTCATCGAGCTGCCGTGGCTGGCGCTCCTGATGGGAGCGATGCTCGTCGTCGTGGTCTGTGATACGGTGCGCGAGCTGTATCCGAATCTCGCGTTCAAGACACAGCTGACTTCCAGATGAAAGGAGCCGTCATGCTCATCTCGGTCGTCGTCCCCTGTTACAACGAAGAGCCCGTCATCCGCGAAACGCACCGGCGTCTGCTGGAAGTGCTGGAGCAGTTAGAGCCCGACCGGTTCGAGATTCTGTACGTCAACGACGGCAGCTGCGACCGGACGCTGGAGCTGCTCGAAGAGTTGCAGGCCCTGGATGCGCGCGTGCGCGTGC
>JAFBAJ010000079.1 GCA_019247865.1 Acidobacteriota bacterium | reverse complement strand
TATTTGCCATGATTCAGGATTGAATCATAGACTGCCTGAAAATTGAAGCGAGATGAATAAAGCCGTTACACTGTTGATAACACTCCTGCTGCTCTGTGCTCTCAAGACTGCTGCGCAGACCAAAGTACAGGTCGCGCAGGTGGACGCGCTGATGAAGCAATGGAGCACAGGCGAGAGCCCAGGAGCCGCCGTGCTCGTGCTGCGAGACGGACGCGTGCTGCTCGCGAAGGGTTACGGCCTCGCGGACATCGAAAGCAAAGAGGCGATCACGACGCGCACGGTCTTTGATTTGGCCTCCGTCTCCAAGCAGTTCACGGCGATGAGCATCATGCTGCTCGCGGGCCGCGGCCGTCTCTCGCTCGACGACGCGCTCTCGAAATATTTTCCGGAGCTTCCGGCTTACGCGCGCGGCGTGACCATCCGAAACCTGCTCAACCACACCTCCGGCGTGCCGGACTATCCCAGGCTCTTCATCATGAGCGGCCGAATCAAGCCGACATGGCAGAAAGATTGGGGAGACTGGGAAGCGGGCGCGTTCCAGCCGACCAACGCGGACGTGCTCGCGCTGCTGGCCGCGCAGCAGAGCCCCGACTTTGCAGCGGGCGAGCGCTGGGCGTACAGCAACTCCAATTACGTGCTCCTGGCGCTGCTCGTCGAGCGCGTCTCCGGCAAATCCTTTCCGCAATTCCTCAAAGAGAATATCTTTCAGCCGCTCGGCATGAAGAGCTCATTCGTCGCCGGAGGCGCGCAACTAACTCCAAAGCGCGCGACGCGATACGACCGCACGGCTGCTGGCTACAAAGCCATCCGGGCGACGCCCTTCGACCTGATCTATGGCGACGGCAATGTGCATGCTTCGGTTGAGGATTTGGCGAAGTGGGATCAGGCTCTCTACACGGAGCGGCTGGTCAAAGCCGCGCTGCTCAGGCAGGCGTTCGCGTCCGGCAGCTTAAAAGGCGGCGCGCGGACGGGCTACGGTTTCGGCTGGGTGCTGGACAAATATTTCGGCCTGGAGATGCTCTATCACGAAGGCGGCGGGACGGGCTTTAACAGCTTCATCATGCGCCTTCCGACGGAACGCTTCACGGTCATCGTGCTCTCCAACTTCGCGCGCTTCAATCCCTTCATCACCGGCCGCAAGCTCGCGCGCATTTACATCGCCGACAAACTCTCGCTGCCGGTCGCCGTCAAGCTCGCGCCGGAAGCCCTGCGTTCATACGTCGGCCGCTATCAATTCACGCCGCCCCTCACCGGAGAGGTCAGGCTTGAGGGAAACACCCTGCACGCACAACTGCCCGGACAGCCAGAGATGACCTTGCTCCCGCTCTCCGAAACCGGCTTCTTCGTCAAAGGCGACGAGGACACCACCCTCACCTTTCACAAAGACCCAAGCGGCAAAGTCACCGGCGTCACAGTTCTGCAAGTGGATGTGTCGAGCAACGGCCGGAGGCTCGAAAATTAAGCATCGACGAAGCTACTCGCGCCACATGTTCTCGAACCGCGTGAACTCTTTGAGGAACGCCAGCCGCACAGTCCCGGTCGGCCCGTTGCGCTGCTTCGAGAGGATGATCTCCGCGATGCCCGCGTTCTCTTCCGTCCGGTTGTACTGCTCCTCGCGATAGATGAAGGCCACCACGTCCGCGTCCTGCTCGATTGCGCCCGACTCACGTAAGTCCGCGAGCTGCGGGCGGTGGTCTGTGCGCGCTTCCGGGGCGCGGGAGAGCTGGGAGAGTGCGATGAGCGGGACGTTCATCTCCTTCGCCAGAGCCTTGAGCTCGCGCGAGATCTGCGAGACCTCCTGCTGGCGACTCTCTGAGCGGCGCGAGGAGCCGGACATCAGTTGGAGGTAGTCCACGATGATCAGGTCGAGCTTCTTCTGCTCGGTCGCCAGCCGCCGCGCCTTGGCGCGCATCTCCAGCACGGAGATGCCCGGCGTGTCGTCTATGAAAATCCGCGCGTCCGCCAGCGTGCCGAGTGCGCCCGCGAGCCGCGCCCACTCGTCGCGCGAGAGAAAGCCGCTCCGGAAACGATGCGCGTCGACATGACCTTCCGAGCAGAGCATACGCATCACCAGCGACTCCTTCGACATCTCCAGCGAGAAGATGCCCACCACCGCCTGCGCCTGAATCGCCGCGTTCTGCGCGAGCGTCAGACAGAGACTGGTGTTGTGGACGCAGATGTCGTTGGCGACGAAATTGTGCGTCTGCGGGATCGTCAGATCGTAAACCTGCTTGCGCCCGACGGGTTCGATAGCGACGATCTCATCCCAGTACACTTCGCTGGCGGCCAGATGTTGGAGCGAGGCGCTGTTCAGGGCAACGGCCAGAGCGACAAGGCGATCTCGCGTCAAAGCGCGCCGGCCGGCGTGAATGTTGGTGTGCCCTTTGACGCCCGCTCGTCGCGCGAGCATGCTCCAGGACTCGCTGCCTTTGAGCGCGGCGATGTTCTCCCAGACTTTGACGGGAATCAGATCACGGTTCGTCTGGTATCTTTTGTTCCTGAGAGCAGCGCGGACGGCAGACAGAGCTTTCCCTTTCCCGTGAATGCCGATCTCTTCGACAAAGGTCCGGATCGAGCGGGCGTCTGTAATATCAAGCTGCCAGGCGACTCTCCGCTCCTCACGATATTTGACGGCCCGCTTCTTTAATGAAGCGATGACGCCGAAGCGCAACAGGAGATGCTGAAGCTGCCGCGCGAGCCTTTCGCTGACAGAGGCGTAGCCCAGTTGCGCCTGTCCGCTCGCAAGGACGGTCGCCCGGCCGTCCGTCGCGAAGAGTCGATTGAGAAAGAGCGCGAGCTGAGGGCGGCGCAGCTTGAATACTTGTGCTGGAATGAATTTCGTGTGGCTGTTACAGCCGTAAATCTCCAGCGAGGTCAGCCAGCTTGTGACCGGGTTTGTCCGGCCCTGAAAATCTTTGGCTTTGCGAATACGCAGACTAAAGGTGCGGTCTTTACTGTTTGCCGGCACGGCTTCCACGCCGCCGAATTCCGCGACGGCCTCTCTGAAATCCGCCTCCAGCTCGGGCTTGCCCACTGTGAAGACAGGAGAGCTTTTGGTCAGGCTCCCATCGCCGATCAGGTAGGCCAGCAGCTTGATCTCGCATGGGCGCAGCTGCTCATGGCCGAAGAGATGCAGCACACGCGGCACGGCCACACGGTCTCCGACCTTTAATTGATGGAGCGGCTGCCAATCGTTGATCGTCAGAAACGGATGAGAGAGCGTGCATTCGACCGTGCGCCCCAGCCGCGTCGTCACGCGGTACACAGGCTTCACACCATCGTCCACGAAATCGGACGGAGAGGTGAGCTTGAACTTGAGATCATTGCCCAGGCTGAGCAGCTCTGCGTGGCGCGCGCGGTAGAGCTGTTCGATGGTCGCGAGGCTTCCATCCGCCAGCAGTATCTCGCTATCAAAGGCGAGACATTTCCCCATTGACGGTCTGGCGGCGACGACGATGAGGTCTGAGGGCTGGAGGCCGGAGGTCATCGAATCGAGTTCGGTGAAGCCGGTCGTCAAGCCCGTGAGCATGGCCGAGCGCCCGGCCATCTCCTGAACTTTTTCGAGCAGTTGGTCGGCGACCGGCTTGACGTGCGCGAAGCCTTGTCGCGTGCGCTCGTCGGCCAGCGCGAAGATCATCTGCTCGGCGTGGTCGAGGACGATCTGCGCCTCTTCCTCCTCTTCGAGCGCCTCGCTCGTCACCTTGTTGCAGACCTTGACGAGCGAGCGCATGAGCGATTTGTCGCGGACGATCTTGGCGTAGGCCGCGATGTTGGCGAAGTGCGGGAGGCCGTAGGTCAGGTTGGTGATGAAAGTGATGCCGCCGACCGACTCCAAAGCGCCGTCGCGCCGGAGCTCCTCGCCGATGAGGATCGGGTTGATCTCGGAGCCGCGCTCGAAGAGCGCGATCATGGAGACGAAGATGCGGCGATGCGAGCCGACATAAAAGTCTTCGGGCCGGAGCAGCTCAATCGCCTGACTGACCAGAGCATTGTTGAGGATGATCGAGCCGAGAATGGCGCGCTCGCTGTCCGGGCTGCTCGGCAGGGGCCGTTCGATAAGTTGGTCGCGTGCCGAATCAGCGGGGAATGCCATCGGGAGTCTTTCTGAACAAAAATTTTAAGATGAGCGAGCCGGCAGTCGCGCACTATACTACACGACAATGCTCACGCAAAGGCGCAAAGACGCAAAGGAAAACTTTTGAGCTTTTCTTTGCGTCTTTGCGCCTTTGCGTGAAACTTTCCTGCTTCTATTCGACCGCAGCTTCGGATTCCGCGCCCGGCTCAGGCGAGCCTTCGGCGTTGTCCTCGCGCACGGCTTCGGTGCTCGACGGCTCGGTGGCCGCAGGAGCGGCGGCGGCCGGTGTGGTTGCGCCGCCTTCGCCGGTCACGATCACCGGAATCTCGATGTTGACTTCGCGATGCAGGCGGACGTTGACCGTGAATTCGCCCGTCTCTTTGATCGCCTCGCGGAGCGTGATGCGGCGACGGTCGATCTCGTAGCCGCGCTCCTTGAGGGCTTCGGCGATGTCCATCGTCGTGACGGAGCCGTACAGGATGCCGTGCTCGCCGACCTTGCGCTCGAAATTGAGGCTCAGCCGCTTCATCTGCTCGGCCTGACCTTCTGCGCCCGCGCGCTCCTTCGCCTCTTTCTTCAAGAGCGCGGCGCGCTCCTGTTCGATCTGCTTGACGTTGCTCGCGGTCGCCTGCACGGCCAGCTTGCGCGGCAGCAGATAGTTGCGCGCGTAACCGGCCTTGACCCTGACGATCTCGCCGCGCGCTCCCAGGTTCTCGATGTCTTCCCGCAGGAGGACGTTCGTGTTTGCCATCTCTTCGCTCCTCCTCTGAATTAGTCTGTGGCGTAGGGCAGCAGCGCGATGTTGCGCGCGCGCTTGATCGCCTCGGACAGCATGCGCTGATGCGTCGCGCACGAGCCGGAAATACGACGCGGCAGAATCTTGCCACGCTCAGGAATGAAGCCCTGCAAGAGCTTCACGTCCTTGAAATCAATGAGGTCCACCTTCTCACGGCAGAAGCCGCAGACCTTGCGGCGATGCGCGCGGCGTCCACCGCCGCGACCGCCACGACCGCCGCGATCTCCTCTGTCATCATTATCGTCGCGGTCAAAGCCGCGCTCGCGATCATCGTAATTGCTCGACATAATCTCTTAATCCTCTCTCAAAAACCGATCAGGCAAAAGAGCCGACCGGAGCTTGCGGTCTTAGGCTTCATCGCCCTCTTCGGTTGCGGGAGCGGCGGCGACGTTTGAGCTACGCGCGCCGGCGGCGGCGCTCATCGGACGCTTGCCGGCGCGGCGCGCACGCTTGGCCTTGAACTTCTCGGCGCGACGGCGATCTTCGTCCACGCGCACGGTGATGTAGCGCAAGACCTGATCGTTGACGCGCATGCGGCGCTCAAGCTCCGCGATCTCGCGCCCGGAGCCTTCGATCTCGAAGAGCACGTAATGGCCTTCGTTCTTGCGGCCGATCGGATAGGCGAGCGTGCGGCGGCCCATGTCCTCATTCTTGGTGATCGTGCCGCCCAGATCCGTGATGGTCTGTTGCAGGGTTTCAGTCAAGCGTGTCACATC
>JAFBAJ010000001.1 GCA_019247865.1 Acidobacteriota bacterium | reverse complement strand
TCACGCTCGCGGCAGCAGTTGAAGACGGGTTCGTCAAGATTATTGTTGGCGACACAGGCGTCGGGATGCCTGCCAACATCCGCGCGCGCGTCTTCGATCCGTTCTTTACTACAAAGGGGGTCCGGGGCATGGGTCTCGGCCTCGCCGTGAGCTATGGAATTGTGTGCCGCCACAATGGAACGATCACCGTCGAATCGGAGGTCGGGCGCGGCACGGTTTTCACGATCAAACTGCCGCTGGCCGCCTGTTCAGCCGACAGCCAAACTAAAACTGAATTAAGCGTTATCAAGCCCGTCCGGAGGTCGAACATGCCAAAAATTCTTGTCGTTGATGATGAAGCGGTGGTGCGCGAATTGCTCCGCGACCTGTTAGCAGATGAGGGCTTTGAAGTGGATATTGCGAGCGAAGGGATGGAAGCACTGGCTCTGTTTGATAGCAAAAGCTTCGATGCCGTTTTTACAGACATTGGAATGCCGGGGATGAGCGGGTGGGAGCTGGCGCGGGCGATCCGCGCGCGTAACGACGACATACCGATGGCTGTGATTACAGGCTGGGGCGAAATGGTCGATGCGACTGACAGAGAGTCCGCGCAAGTGGATTGGGTGCTGACAAAGCCCTTCTCGATGGCCCAAATCAGCGAAATCACACAGGAAATTTCACGACACCTGAAAGCTATGAATACTGTCTTGCCCTACCGAATTACCGCTTAATCTTACTACCGGTTGGCCCGATGCTCATCTGGCGGAGCTCGGCCCAGGCCTGACTCAGCTAAAGACTGATGGCGAGATAAGCTTCTCCCTTGTCCTACCTTTCAAGTCCAGTAGGTGCGATCCAGCGAGCGATAACTGACCGCCTCCGCCACGTGCCGACCATCTATCTCGTCAGAGCCTTCGAGGTCGGCAATGGTGCGGCTCACCTTCAGGATGCGATCATACGCTCTGGCCGATAAGCCCTGCCGCGTCATCGCGCTTTCAAGCAACCGCTCGCTCTCGCTATCAATCGAGCAATGTTTGCGAATCTGGCGCGCGGACATCTGCGCGTTCGAGAAGATGCCTTCCTTTTCAAACCGCACCTGCTGTCTTGCTCTGGCCGCGATGACGCGCGCGCGGATCACGGCGGAGCTTTCGCCTGCGGGCGCAGCTATGCTGCCGCGCAGCTCTTTGAAGCGCACCGCCGGCACGTCTATGTGTATGTCTATGCGGTCGAGCAGCGGGCCGGAGATGCGCCCGACGTAACGCTGTATCTGCAAGGGCGTGCAGCGGCACTCATGTATCGGGTTATTCCAATGGCCGCAGGGACACGGGTTCATCGCGGCCGCGAGCATGAACGAAGCAGGGAAGGTGAGCGTCATCGCGGCGCGGCTGATGGTCACCTGCTGGTCTTCGAGCGGCTGGCGTAGGACTTCGAGAACGCTCCGGTCGAACTCCGGCAGCTCGTCCAGAAAGAGCACGCCGTGATGCGCCAGCGAGACTTCGCCGGGACGCGGAATCGCGCCGCCGCCGATGAGCCCCGCGTCAGAGATCGTGTGATGCGGCGAGCGAAAGGGTCTTTCAGAGACCAGCCCCGCGCGCCCCGTCAGTCCCGCGACCGAATGGATCTTCGTCAGCTCCAGCGCGGCCTCGAATTCAAGCGGCGGCAGGATCGTCGGCAGCCTCTTCGCCAGCATCGTCTTGCCAGAGCCTGGAGGGCCGATGAGCAGGATATTGTGGCCGCCACCGCTGGCGACTTCGAGGGCGCGCTTGGCCGCAAGCTGCCCGCGTACTTCACGAAAGTCAACATAATAATGGTCTGCGCCGGAGAGGACTTCGGACGGCTCGATGTGCAGCGGCGTGGGGCGTCTCTCCGGCGCACTTGAGAGCGCGCCCAACAACTCGACCGCGCCGCGCAGGTCTGTCACCGGAAAGACCTCAACGCCCTTGACCACCGCCGCCTCTTTCGCGTTTTGTTCGGGCAAGAGCAGGTACTTGATGCCCGCTTCGCGCGCGCGGATGGCGATGGAGAGAGCGCCGCGCACGGGTCGCACGCGTCCGTCGAGTGAAAGCTCGCCGACGCTCAGTGTGTCCGTCAAATCTTCCGCCGCGCCGAGGTCACCGTTCGCGCCGAGGATGCCGAGCGCAATCGGCAGGTCAAAGCTCGCGCCCTCTTTGCGCACGTCCGCGGGCGCGAGGTTGATCGTCGTCTTCTGCAAAGGGAAGAAGAAGGCGCAGTTGGCGATGGCCGCGCGGATACGTTCTCTGGATTCACGCACGGCTGCGTCGGGCAGGCCGACGATGGTGACCGACGGCTGTGAGTCCGACTCAGTGCGCGCAGGGCTGAGGTCGACCTCTATGTCCACGAGGTCCGCGTCAATGCCGTAGACGGCGGCCGATTGCGTACGAAAGAGCACGTGTGTGCTGCTCCTTTACGCGAGGGGCGAAGAGGTAAAGATGTTTGGGTGGAAACCGAGGTTTGAAAGCACGCACATGTTAGCTCATGTTCACTCGAAAGTGAACAGAATAAAGAATCTCACGCAAAGGCGCAAAGACGCAAAGAAAGACTTTTAAGCTTTTATTTGCGTCTTTGCGCCTTTGCGTGAGATTCTTTCGTGCAGTTCTCAACTGAACTGAGTAGAAACGAGCTTCGCCCTGATGGTTCGGCCTGGTGTTTGAAGGATCAGTGTCTTGGCATGCTCCGCTGCAAACTCGAAGGACAGCTGAAAGCCTTTAAACCAGATCATGCTCCATCCGACCAGTCCTGTTTTCGGGCCTGCCCTGAGAGAAGTTTTAGCCAGCAACGGTGGCTCCTGTGAGATGCCTATGATGCGGTCATTGACCCAGTGGAGCTGGCGATCCACATGACCATTCTCATAATTCAGGCGAACCGAAGTATGTTGAATGCCGACGGGATATACTCCGGGAACCGTGCCGACGATTTCAATTGATTTCAGCCGTCCATTCTCCTTGATGAATTGCTTCCAGCTGCTTTGCATCGCATCGGCGTACTCTTCCAGCGGCCCGCCCGGCCTCAGCCACTCTGCCGGTAAAGCCTTCCTGTCGCCGCGTGCAACGCCTTCGTAAATGCGCTTCGCTCTGTCGTTCAGCATGTCGCGGCGGCGGAATTCGTCTGCGGACGCATTGGCAATCGCGTTCACAGCATCCTGACCCCACGCACCGATATACAAACGGTCCTGTTCCAGGCCGATGACCAGCCGGCCGCCTGTCTCCAACTGATATGTGCCCGGCACCTGCTTGATCAGAGCTTGACCCGGAAGAGTGGAGATTGGCGGAAACTCGAACTCGTCATCCTTGAACATATGATACTCTTTCGCGCCAAAAATAATTTGCGGAACCAATCTGTCAGCGACGTGGCGAACTCCGAACAGCTGGTTGCTGCGGTTAGCCAGGTTGATCATCAAAACATTTTCGT
>JAFBAJ010000736.1 GCA_019247865.1 Acidobacteriota bacterium | reverse complement strand
CCGGGCTGCATCGTCAGCGCGGTCTGCATCGTGCCATCCGCATTCATCGTGTAGAGATCAGCGCCACTGAACTGCGCGGCGAAGCGCGCGAAAATAATCTTGCTCCCATCAGGCGAATACGAGGGAGTGTCATCAACCAAAGTGTTGTTGGTGAGCCGGACCTGATTGGAGCCGTCAGCGTTCATCGTATAAATCTCTTTGTTGCCGTCGCGGAGCGTCGTGAACACGATGTGGCTGCCGTCCGGCGAATAAGAGGGATACGAATCGTCACCCGCCTGGTTGGTCAAACGCAGTGGGCTGCTGCCGTCGGCATTCATCGCATAGATCTCGTAGTTGCCATCGCGGTTGGTCGAGAAGACGATTTTGCTTCCGTCCGGCGACCACGCGGGCTCTTTATCAATCGCCCCGTTGTTGGTCAGGTTCGTCTGGTTCATGCCGTCCGTATTCATCGTGTAAATCTCCGCATCATTGCGTGAGAACACGATCTTGCCGCCGTTCGTCAGACAGTTTGTCCCCTGACAGGTTGCCTGCGCCGTAAAGTCCGCGATCTGATTCGCGTTGAGCGTAAAAGTCCGGCTCGGCGGAGTGAAAAGATTTTTGAGCATCCACGGCGTGACGCTGTACGTTCCGCCCGCCGGCAGATTGTTGAATTGATAATTGCCCAAAGCGTCGGTCACGGTCGTCGCCGCCACCGGGCCGTTCAAATAGAGGGTGACGCCGCTCAAACCCGTTGCGGCGCGCGTGATGCGACCGCTGATGACAAAGGTGTTGGGCGGGCTCGCCACGGGCTGCCAGGAGGGCGAGTTGTTTTCGTTGCCCAGAGAGACCTGCTGGTCGGCGATAACTCTGACCTGATTTGCTCCGTTGACATCCATCAGATAGATGCCGTTCGCCGTCGTGCTTTTTCTGACAAAGGCGATCTTGGTTCCGTCGTTCGACCAGACGGGCTCTCTGTCGTCAATCCCTTGAGACAGGTTCTGTTCGTTCGTGCCGTTCTCGTTGATGACAAAGATGCTCGATCCGGTGCGGCTGAAAACGAGCTTCGAGCCGTCCGGCGACCATGACGGATCGCGGTCGGCGGCCGGATTGTTCGTGACCGGATGCTCGCCCGTCCCGTTGGCGTTGATGACATAAATCTCTCCGCCGCTGGCGAACGCGAGCTTCGAGCCGTCGGGCGACCAGGCGGGCGCGATCGGCGTCGGTTGCACGATGCCCGGAAACTGCATCTGGCCCGAGCCGTCCGCATTCATGACCCAAATTTGTCCGTCGCGCTCATAAGCGATCTTGCCCGTCACAGACCACGTCGGATTTCTCTCCGCCGCGTTCATCGTATTGGTCAGATTAGTTTGAGCGCTCCCGTTCGCGTTCATCGAGTAGATTTCCGCGCTGCCGACAAAAGCGACATACGCGATCTTCGTTCCATCCGGCGACCAGGTCGGCTCCACGCTGGGCGGGATGGACTGGGTCAGCGGAGTCTGGGCCGAACCGTCCGGGTTGGCACTATAAATTAATTGTTGAGGGACGCTGGCCGTGAAGACCGTTCTGGCAAACGCGAGCTTGCCGAGCGTGTCCGGGCGCTGCGTGGTGTCCGACGTGCCGCGCCGACCGGAGCGCATTTCGGCTGACGTACTTAAAAAGAGCGTACCGGCGAGAGCCAGCGCCAATAGAGCGGAGCCCGTCATCCAACGCACGAGGCGAGCCACTGGCAGAACATTTTTTTTCATTGTTCGAGTCCTTTGTATCGCTATCACAGACTAAATGAATACCAGCAGGCGGTCTCCGGCAGCGTATTATTTTAGGAATGCAGCCTTCACTTCATGCTCTGCTCGGCGGACTTCCCGTTGAAGGAAGCGAGCAGGACGGCGATGTCGTCTATGAAGCTGCGGCGTGAGGCGGAAGTGTCCGGATAGTTGTTGATGAGGATGGAGAAGACGAGGCGTTCGCCCGCCGCGCTCGTGACATAGCCGGAGAGCGTCGCCACGGTCGGAAGCGTGCCCGTCTTGGCGCGCACGTTGTTAGCGGCCAAACTGTTCTTCATGCGATTGCGCAGAGAGCCGTCGACGCCCGCGATGGGCAGAGCGTCGCGAAAGACCTTCGCGTAGCGATGCCGATCCATCTGTGCGAGCAGCTTGAGCGTCGTCTCCGCCGTCACAAGGTCGCGCCGCGAGAGCCCGGAGCCGTCGGTCAGGACGAGCAGCCCTGTATCCGCGCCCGCCTCGCGCAGGAAAGCCCTGACCGCTTCGAGCCCGGCCTCCTCGCTCGTCAGCTTCGCATCCGTCCGCACGTTGTTGCCGAGCGTGCGCAGGATCAGCTCCGCATAAAGATTCTGACTCGGCTTTAAGGTCTGCGCAGCGATCTCGCTCAGTGGAGGCGAGAGCAGGCTGGCGATTTCGGTCAGCGAGTTTGTTTGCAAAGGCACGCCCGCGCGCTCGCGTGCGTCAACGGTGCGCGAGCGTCCGGTGACGGTCACGCCGCGTTGCGCCAGCGACGCGCGCAGCATGTACACAAAGAGCATCGCCGGATGCGGCGCGGTGATGCTGCCGGACCAACCCGGGTCGCCCGCTGGAAGGCTCCCGCCGACTTCGACCACGTTGCTGTCGAGCGCGCGATAGACGCTCAGCTCCCTTTTCGAGCCGCGCGCGGTCGTCGTCGTGCGGTTCGTAAAAGTGACGAGCGGCGTCGGCGGCCCGGTCGTGATGGAGCAGGGCGAGCCCGGTGTTGCCCCCGGCTTGACGAAGAGGTCTAAGGAATTATCGTTGACCGAGAGCGCGGACACCTCCGCGCCGTCGTGCCATTGCAGGTCGGCCCACTCCCAGCCGAAGCCGTGCGGCGCGCCCGTGAAATAGCTTTCGTCTCCCACCAGATCGCCTTCGACGCGCTTGACGCCCGCCGCAGCGATGCGCGCAGCCAGCTCGTCAATCGCCTTGTTGTAATCGCCGTTATTAAAACGCGCCGCGATGGACGGGTCGCCGCGCCCGTAGATGATGAGGTCGCCCGTGATGACGCCCGCCGCATTCGGCTTCGCGCTCGCATAGATCGAAGTCTTGAAACGATAGTCCGGCGTCAGACGGTCGAGCGCCGCCGCGAGCGTGTAAATCTTCATCACCGATGCCGGATGCAGGAGCTTGAGGGCGTTCTCTTCATAGAGCACGCGACCGGTGTCGAGCGACGCGACCTTGACGGCCACCTGTGCCGGAGCCAGCTCGGGCCGCGCCGTGATCTCCTGTATGCGCGCGCGAAGTTCGTCAACGGTCTTAGGCGCGCTCCGAACGGGCGCATCCTGCGCGGATAGATTGGTTGCCGCGAAGAAAAGCTGAGCTGCGAGCAAGAAGCTCACGCCAAGACGCAAAGGCGCAAAGAAATATTTCGCGCTCTTTCTTTGCGCCTTTGCGCCCTGGCGTGAAATATCTTTTTTCATCATGCTTCCAGTATCTCGTCGATTGCTTTGATGACGCGTGCGACCGGGACGCGGCGGATGCATTCGGGCGCGTCGAACTCCGCGCAGGTGTAACCGGGACAGGGCTGGCACGGCAGCTCTTCGCGGACGACGGCGGCGGGCGCGTTCGTCCACGGACGCCAGTGCGTGACGTTGGATGAGCCGAAGATGACGACGGACGGGCATTCGACGGCGGCGGCGATGTGCGCGATGCCGCTGTCGTTGCCGACGAAGAGGCGCGCGCGTGCTGCGAGCGCGGTCACTTCCGGCAGAGAAAGATTTGTCAAAGAGATGACGGGCGCGGCGGAATCTTCGACGAGCGCGCCGACGATTCCGGCCTCGTGCGGCGCGGAGATGGCGACCGCAGCTAAGCCGCGCGCCTCTAAGTCTTCAGTGATGCGCGCAAAGTTCACGGTCGCCCACTGCTTCGTGTCAAAGGCTGCGGCCGGATGGATCATCGCCAGCGGCTGCGTCTCATCAAAGCCCGCGGCGCGCAGTTTCGCCTGCAAACTCAGAGCAGCTTCGGCTGTGACCGCGAGGCGCGTCCGCGGCGGATCTGTGACGGGCACGCCGGTCCAGCCGACCAGTCCGAGCTGCTGGTGAACGGAATGCAGATTCTCTCTCCCCCACAGCGCGAACGGATGCGGCGCAGTGTGATTGTAGAGGCGGCTGTAACTGTACTCCGCGTAGCCGACGCGATGACGCGCGCCCGTCGCACGCGTCAGGAAAGTCGAAGTCGTCCCGCCGTGCAGGTTGTAAACGACATCGTAACGATTACTTCTTAAAAGCCTTGCCACGCGCGCGCGCGAGGCTGTGCTCCCACGCTCGACCGTGATGATGTGGTCCACTTCATCAAAGCCGTCGAGCAGCGGCGCGACCCAATCTTCGAGCAGCACGTCGAGCCGCGCCTCCGGCAGAAACCGTCTCAGCGCGTGCAGCGCCGGAGTCGCCAGCACTGTGTCGCCGATTGAGCGCAGGCGCACGACGAGCACACGGCGCACCTCGCGCCAATCCCAGCGCGCGGGCGCGAGCGGCTGCGGCGCTGTTTCAAATCTTTCTGCGATTGCCGCTTCAGGGTTTTTGCGCAGGCTCTTCATCCTCAACCGTCGCTTCGTCCACCAGCATCACCGGAATCTCATCGCGAATCGGATAGACGCGCTTGCACTCCACACACTTCAAACCGCTCTCGTCCGCCTTCAATTCGACCTTCGCCTTGCAGGCCGGACAGGCCAGTATCTCCAACAACTCAGGACTTATCGCCATTTTTTCTCACCTCAATGAAAGCTTAACAAAAGACGTGCTTCTTTTCTAACGTCATCCGCATGCCGTGTCTGGGGCGGAGGATGATGACGGGCCTGGTCGCAACCGTTTGATCCGGGGCGAGGCGCATGCGCCAGCCGCGTGCGAGCGTGGCGATGAGGAGGATGCCTTCCATCCAGGCGAAGCCCTCGCCGATGCAGCGGCGCGGCCCGCCGCCGAAGGGAAAGTAGGCATAGGTCGGACGTGCTTCGCGCGCGCTTTGCGTCCAGCGCTCCGGGTCAAAGCGTGCGGCGTCCGGGAAGTACCTCTCGTCGCGGTGCATGACGTACGGGCTCAGGAGGACGAGCGAGCGCGGCGGAATCGTGTAGCCGCCGACCTCGTGCTCCTTCACGCTCAAACGTCCGAGCGCCCACGCAGGAGGATAGAGCCGCATCACTTCGGCCAGCACCATCTCCGTGTAACGCAGGCGCGGCACGTCCTCGACCGTCGGCAATCTTCCGTCTTCCAGGATCGCAGACAGCTCCGCGTGCAGCCGCTCTTCGACCGCCGGATGCTGCGAGAGCAGATACCACGTCCACGTCAGCGCGTTGGCGGTCGTCTCGTGCCCGGCCAGAAAGATGGTCAGCGCCTCGTCGCGCACCTGCTCGTCCGTCATCCGGCCGCCGTCGCCCTCTTCGTCCTGCGCGAGCAGCAACATCGAGAGAAGGTCGCCGTGATCTTCGCCGCTTCGCCTTCGCTCATCTATCATCCGGTAGATGGTCGCATCGAGCCTGTCTTTGGCTCTCTGAAAGCGGCGCTTCTGCGGCGAGGGAAGTTTTTCGAGCAGCTCCGAGAAAGGCAGGAGCAGCGCGTTGAAAAGCTCTATCACAGTGGTCAGAGCCTCTCCGATCTCCTGCGCCTCCGACTCCACGTCCGCGTCGAAGAGCGTCTTGCCGACGATGCTCAGAGTAAGCTCCATCATCTCGTGCGAGATGTCCAGCGTCTCGCCGTCATGCCAGCGCGCAGCCGTGCGCTCTGCGTATTCGGTCATCGAAAGAGCGTAAGAGTTGATGCGCGCGCGATGAAAAGCCGGCTGCGCCAGGCGACGCTGGCGACGATGAAACTCGCCCTCGCTGGTCAGGAGCCCTTCGCCCAAGAGCCGCTTCGATCTTTGCAGCGCGCGCCCCTTGATGAAGCTCTGGTGATGCGTGACCAGCACGTCCCTGATGTAATCCGGATGGTTGAGAAAGTAGACCTCCTGCGGCCCCAGCTTGAAAAAAGTGATGTCGCCGCACTCGCTGTGCGCGGCCTGCAGGAATCCGAGCGGGTCGCGGCGAAAGGCCAGAAAGTTAGCGCCGAAAAATTTGCGCTTGAGGCTCGGAGGATAAAGCTGCGTCGACACCGGGTTTTAAAATCCTTTCTCTTGTTTGCTTCGCCCGTCATCCCTGTGTTAGTTATCTTCAGCCGGTCGGAAGATTAGATGCAACCCAACGTTTGGAGCAAGCCCGTGGCGCGCAAAATTTTAATCAGCATCCTCTTCATCATGCT
>JAFBAJ010000726.1 GCA_019247865.1 Acidobacteriota bacterium | reverse complement strand
CCCCGTCAGGGGCGACATAAGATTTATGCCGCCCCTGACGGGGCTCATCGCTTTTTCACATCTGAACCCCCGGGGCTCACACCCCGGGCTATAAATATTCCGCCCCTGACGGGGCTCATTGCCTTTCCGCACATGAATCGATGTTCGCGCGCTGGGCTATAAATATATGGTCTCTGACAATGCTTACTTCATCAATGCGATTGCTTATACAGGCGCTTCAATCTTTCCAGCGTGTCTGCTTCGCGTATGCTCTTGTCCACGCGCTCGCGTTTGAAGCGCGGGATGCGGAGGACGTAGCCGGCGGAATAGGATGCTGTCTTCTGTATGTCCTGAAAATCAACTTCGATGACCATCGCCGGTTCGATCTCGACGTGTCGGCCGCGCGTCGTGATGATACGCGGCTCCAGCTTGCGCGTTAGGTCGCGCAGAACCTCTTCCGAAAAACCCGTCCCGACCTTGCCGACCGTCTGAAAAGTATCCTCGTCGCGGATGGCGACGACGAGACTGGAGAGCAGTCCCTGACGACGGCCTGAGCCCCAGATGCCGCCGACCACCACCACGTCGAGCGTCTCAAAGGCGGGCTTGATCTTCATCCAGTATTCCGTGCGCTGCCCCGGCAGGTAGGGCGCGTCCGGGTCTTTAGCGAGCAGCCCTTCGTGTCCTTCCCTGAGCGCGCGCCGGAAAAACCTGGCCTGCTCTTTGATCTCGTCCGTGACGATGGATTCGGTCAGCATCACGCGTTTCGTCGGCCGGAAGAGCCTGGCGAGACGCGCGCGCCTTTCCGCCTGCGGGACGTTCATCAAATCCTCGCCGTCATGGTAGAGCAGGTCGAAGAGATGCAGGACGAGCGGAATCTCGCGCGCCTTCGCTTCGATGTCGTGCACGCGCCCGAGCCGCATGAGCACGGCCTGAAAGGGAAGCTTTCGGCCGAGGCGCGGATCATAAGCGACGGCTTCGCCTTCGAGAATGGCGTCGCCGCCGCGCCAAGCGCTACTCAAAGCCGCGACCACGTCGGGCATCGCCTGCGTGTCGTCGTTGAGCCGCCGCGAATAGAGCCTGACCTCCGGCGTGCGTCCGGCCTTGATGTGCATCTGAAGGCGCGCGCCGTCATACTTGACCTCGAACAGAATCTGTTTGCCAGCCAGCCGCGCAAAGATTTCCGCAGGGTCATCCACCTTCTGCGCGTTCATGAATTGATAGGGACGAAAGACCGCGAGCCGCGTGCGTTCCAGACTGCGCCGCCCGCGCTTCGCCTTCGTCGCGGCGAGGCCGATGTCGTTCGTCATCGCGTACAGGTGCTCGACCGCTTCCGCTTCGACCTCGAATGCCTCTGCGATGGCGCGCGCCACCGTCCCGAAGCCGACGCCGATACGCATCTGATTGAGAGCCATCCGCGTGAAATAGCGCGCGCCGTTGGCGTTCGTCTGCCTGAAGATGTCCGTCACAGCCCTGAGCCGGTTCTCGTCACGCGTGACCAGGCGGTTCAGGCGCTGCCACAGCTCAAGCACCGTCAGCTCATCACGGCCAACGCGCAACAGCTCCGCCACGACCTCGCTCATGTCGCCCGTGCGCTTCACTTCATCATCGATCAAGCTCTCTTCCGCGCCCGAAAGCTGCGCGAGCGCGGCGCGGATCGTGCCCGGCCCGATGCCGAGCTTGTCCGAGAGTTCCGGCTTGACCAGCTCGCCGACGGTCAGGTGTGCGAGCGCCTCCAGCGTGCTGCGATCCGCCCGGCGAAACATCTCTGCCAGAATGCGCCTCCGCGCAGGTTCGCCCGCCGCGACGCGTATGCGTTCGTAGGTCTGTGCGAGTTTTGACAGTTTCATAAGTTTGGTCTTTGGCCTTAGGTCTTTGGCCTTTGTGCAAAGACCTAAGCACAAAGACCCAAGACCATCTTTTTAGTATGCAAATTGCAAGCCGATTGAGGCGGGAGAGGAAAATTGGTCATGGCGAGATCGAAAAAGGCTCTGCGGCTGGAGGAGCTGGCCGAGCAGATACGCGTCTGCATCAAGTGCCCGCTCTGCGAGTCGCGCACGAACGCCGTGCCGGGCGACGGTAAATTGTCTTCGAAGTTCATGATTATCGCAGAGGCTCCGGGCAGGGAAGAGGACGAGAGCGGCCATCCCTTCGTCGGTGCGGCCGGACGATACCTGGATCATGTGCTCGAAGGCACCGGACTGGATCGCGGCGATTTCTTTATCACCAACACGGTCAAATGCCGCCCGCCGAA
>JAFBAJ010000701.1 GCA_019247865.1 Acidobacteriota bacterium | reverse complement strand
TGCGGGGTGGGAGCTTTCGTTATCGGCATCTTTCATGTGATGACGCACGCGATCTTCAAGGCCCTGATGTTTATCGGAGCCGGAAGAGTGATTCACGGGATGCATCACGAGCAGGACATGCGGCGGATGGGCGGGCTACGAAAGTACATGCCCAAGACGTACTGGACTTTCCTCGCTGGCTGGCTCGCCATCTGCGGCATCTTTCCGTTCAGCGGCTTCTTCTCGAAGGACGAGATTTTGTGGAATGCCGCCTCGACGACCTATATCCCGTATGGCTGGATCATCTGGCTCGTCGGGACTATCGCAGCGATGTGCACCGCGTTCTACATGACGCGGCTGGTGGCGATGACCTTCTGGGGCAAGGAGAAGTTTTTAGAGGTCTCGGCCGGAGATGAAGCGGACGAAGCGCACGCGCACGGCGTGGACGAGTTCGGCAAGCCGCATGATGCACAGACCTTTTCGGCGGGCGACCGTCCGCATCACGAGCCGGGCGAGCACGTAGGCGTTGCGCATGAAGTCCACGCTTCGCACACGGGCGCGCACGTCCACGACGCGCACGAGCACGGCTCTTTCGTCCCGCACGAATCGCCGCCTTCGATGTGGGCGCCGCTGGCCGTGCTGGCCGTGCTCGCGGTCATCGGCGGCTTCGTCGGCATCACCCCGGTTTTGACCGGAGGGCATCACGTCGGCGGGCGCATGAACATCGTCAACTGGCTGAGCCCGGTCATCTGGAATCCGCAGACGAAAGAGTTCAACCGGCCGGAGGAGGAAGGGACCTCTATCAGCAAGGAACAGGTTCCTCCGGGCGCGAACGCGAAGCCGCTGCCGGGGCCGGAAGGGCCACTTTCAGGAAAGCAGGAAGGCGGCGCAGTCACAGCTTACGGGGACACCGGATTCAATCTGGCGCACACGGTCGAGCATTCGCTGGGAGAGAAGGGAACGGAATTTCTCTTCATCGGAATCTCTCTTCTGGCCGCGGGCATTGGGATGGGGCTGGGCTGGCTCTTCTATGTCAAGGACACGAGCCTGCCGGACATCTGGGCGCGCAGGCTCGCGCCGCTCTATCGCGCGAGCTTTAATAAGTACTGGATAGATGAGCTGTACGGCGCGGTCTTCACGCGGCGGACGATGGATGCCGCGCGCGGCGTTTATGAAGTGGACAGCGACATGGTGGACGGCGCGGTCAACGGCGTGGCCTCGCTGACGCGCTCCGCGAGCCGTGTGACGGGCGCGGCGGACAAGTACGTCGTGGACGGTCTGGTCAACACCATCGCCGGATTCATCAGGAGCCTGATGTCGCCCCTGATCCGGGCGGCGCAGACGGGCCTCACGGCCAACTACGCGCTCGTGATGGTGCTCGGCCTCGTCGTCGCCGTCGCCATCTTTTTCGCCAAAGATATTTGGAAGGCAGTTTTCTAAAAGCTGTACTTAGTTCTTTGTTCTTTGTTCTTTGCACGCAATTCAATCTCGCAACTTGGCATTCAAGTTGAACAGTACGAACAAAGAACTAAGAACTAAGTACAAAGCACAAATTACAAACTACCATGCACATTCCGTTACTACTCTCCATCATCACGTGGCTGCCGGTGCTGGGCGCGGTCATCATCCTGGCGCTCTTTAAGAAAGAGCAGTCGCGCCCGATCAAGCAGTTCACGACCGCCTGGTTCCTGCTGACCTTTCTGGTCTCGCTGGCGCTGCTGACGTATGACCGCGCGCAGGGCGGGATGCAGTTCATCGAAGACAAGTCGTGGATTCCGATCATCGGCGCGCGTTACCAGATGGGCGCAGACGGCGTGGCCGTGCTCCTGATCGTACTGACGACGCTGCTCGGCGTGATCGCCGCGCTCTCTTCCTGGAAATATATCGAGAAGCGCGAGAAGGAATACTACGTCCTCCTGCTCCTCCTGCAAGCGGCCGTGGTCGGCGTCTTCGCCTCGATGGACTTGTTCCTCTTCTATCTCTTCTTCGAGGTCTCGCTGGTCCCGATGTATTTCCTGATCGGCATCTGGGGCGGCGAGCGCAGGCTGTATGCGGCCATCAAATTTTTCCTCTACACGCTGGTCGGTTCGGTCGTGATGCTGCTCGGCGTGCTCAAGGTCTATTTTCTGACGCAGGACGCAGCGATGGCCGGGCAGATCACGGGCGCGACGCTCGCCAACATCGCGCCCAACGGAGAAGCGCGTGTATTGCTGGACGCGGCCGTGGCCGCCGCCAAGAGCGGTTCGGGCACCTTCAATATCATGTACATGCAGGCGATGGGGTCTGTGCTCTCGCCGACCACTGCCACCACGACGGAGATCCTGCTCTTCTTCGCCTTCGCCCTCGGCTTTGCGATCAAGGTGCCGATGTTTCCGTTCCACACGTGGCTGCCGGACGCGCACGTCGAAGCGCCGACCGCGGGCTCTGTCATTCTCGCGGGCATCCTGCTCAAGTTGGGAACCTACGGCTTCTTCCGTTTCAACCTGCCGATGTTTCCGAAAGCCTCGATGGATGAATCGAGCTGGCAGACGGGCTTTGGCACGTTTGGCGTGCGGAGCGTGATGGTCTTTCTGGCGCTGGTGGGCATCATCTACGGCGCGCTGGCCGCGATGTATTTCGTGGTCAAGAAGGACGGCGACGTGAAGAAGCTGGTGGCCTATTCGTCCGTCTCTTCGATGGGCGTGGTGATGCTCGGACTCTTCTCTTTGAATCCGAACGGCGTCAACGGCGCGGTGCTCCACATGATTAATCACGGCATCTATTCGGGCGCGCTCTTTCTGCTGGTCGGCATCATTTACGAACGACGCCACACGCGCAACGTCGCGGAGTTCGGCGGCCTCTCGCACGTCATGCCCGGCTACGCGACCGTCTTTCTGGCGATGGCGATGACGGCCATCGGCCTGCCTCTGCTCTGCGTCTTCATCTCGGAATTTCTCT
>JAFBAJ010000471.1 GCA_019247865.1 Acidobacteriota bacterium | reverse complement strand
GGCGAGCATCCCGACGGCGAGCTGCCCTTTATCGTTCTCTTCAAACGAAGCGTAAGCGCCTTCGGCCGTGTAGCAACGGATGGCGTCGGCAATCGAGATGCGCTCCTGCGGCCACCAGCCGCCCACGGGCTCGCCCTCCGTGCTCTGCCGCGTGACGGCCGCGTAGAGCCCTCGATACGGATCAATCGGCTCGACCGGCCAGTCCGTCCCGAACGGCACATGCACGCCGAACGCACGCATCGTGTGCCACGCGTAAGCTCCCTGCACGCGATACTCGCCGAGCCTGTCCTGCGCCCAGCGTTTGTCGGAGATGGCGTGCGACGGCTGCATCGAAGCGATGACGCCGAGGTCACGAAAGCGCGCGAAGTCCGAAGGCGCGACGACCTGTGCGTGCTCGATGCGATTACGATAAGGGGGAATCGTCCGATTAGCATCTGCTCTATACACCGCGGACGGCCGATGTTTTTCCGCTGCTTCAAATCCGTCCAAAGCCATCCGGTTCGCACGGTCGCCAATCGCATGCAGCGCAATCTGAAATCCTGCATCAGCCCGCTCGACGATCATGCGCGTTAATTCTTCAGGCGACTTGCGCGGGATGCCGCTGTTGTGCGGGTCGTCGGAGAAGGGCGCGAGCATCGCGGCCGTGCGCGAGCCCAGGGTTCCGTCAACGTAACCTTTCAGCGCGGTGAGGCGGATGCGAAACGGGTCTATCTTGAGCGCGTCGAACTCGGCTCGTTCGCGTTTCAAGTCCGCGACCGAATTGTCGAATTGCTGCCACTCGGCAACGCGAACAGTCAAACGGCCTTGCTGTAAAAACTCTCGATAGAGCGGCGTTACGTCGCTGCTCGGAACATCGTTGGTCTGAATCGAGGTGATGCCGTACCGCCGCGCCTCCGCCAGCGCACGCTCAATCGCACGCACCCCCTCCTCGCGCGTCGTGCCGGGCACGACCTTCGAGACCAGCTCGCCCGCAGTCTCCTGCAAAATCCCGGTCGGCTCGCCCTGCGCGTCATGCATGATGCCGCCGCCTTCCGGCGCTTTCGTCTCGCGCGTGATGCCTGCTTTCTGAAGTGCGAGCGAGTTGGCCCAGCTCGTGTGCCCGTCCACACGGAAGACGAAGACGGGATTGTTCGGCGCGACCTTGTCCAAATCCTGACGCGTCGGCCACTGGCCGCCCCACAGCGTGTGATCCCACCCGCGTCCCAGGATCCAGGAGCCCGGCGGCAGCTCTTTGATCTTCGCCGCGATGCGCTGCAAGGCTTCGTCGAGCGAGCGCGCTCCGTTGAGGTCAACGCGCAGAAGCGCGAGACCGCCGCCCGCGAAATGTATGTGCGCGTCGTTAAAGCCCGGCGTCAAGAGCTTGCCCTGTAAATCTATTTCGCGCGCGCCCTGATAACGCGCACGTATCTCGCGCGTCGCGCCGACCGCCACGATGCGCTCGCCTTCGACCGCGACGGCCTCGGCCATCGTCCCGCGCGCGTCCGCCGTGAAGACTTTTCCGTTATACAGCACCAGCGTCACCGTGCGACGGCTCTGCGCGTGCGAGATAAAGGTCGAGATGAGCGAAACGACGAGCAGCGAGATCAGGAGCAGACGTAGGCGCATGATTTTTTAAGCAGCCGGAGAAAGGATTGTTCGAGCGCGAGTGTTATATCACCGATGAAATTTCACGCAAAGGCGCAAACTTGCGAGCTTCGGTTTTTTCTTTGCGCCTTTGCGCGAAACGTCTTAATCTTATCCGCATGAAAACGGAAACGATGCAGCTCGAAACATCTTACGGCCAGACGACCGCGCACGTCGCAGGCCCGGACACAGCACAGCCCGCCGCCGCCGTCATCCTGATACAGGAATGGTGGGGCATCAACGACCACATACGCGACCTCGCCGGGCGTTATGCGCGCGAGGGCTATCTCTGCGTCGCGCCGGACTTGTATCGCGGCAAGCTGACCGAAGATGCACAGGAAGCTTCGCAGTGGATGCACGACCTGGCGTTGGAGGACGGGATGGAGACGATCAGGCAGACCGTCGCGGAGCTGTCGGAGGCGCACGGCATCAGGAAGATCGGCGTCACAGGCTACTGCATGGGCGGGACGTACGCTCTGCGCGCAGCCTGCGAGATCGAGACGCTCGACGCTGCCGCTCCCTTCTACGGCGACATCCCGGAAGAAGAGGTGCTCGCGGGCCTGAAAGTCCCGACGCTCTTCATCGCAGGGGCGCGCGATAACTGGATCACGCCGGAGAAGGTCGAGGGCCTGAAAGAGGCCGCGCGCAAGTACAACCTGCCCGTCGAGGTCGTCAGCTACGACGCAGACCACGCTTTCTTCAACGACACGCGGCCTAATGTCTATGACGCGGAAGCCGCGGCCGATGCCTGGCGACGCGTCCTCGAACTCTTCGACGCGCGCCTGCGCCATTAATTCAGCCACAGAGACAGAGCGGCACAGCGAATAATATTATTTGCTCTGTGCCGCTGTGTCTCTGTGGCTAATGAGATTGATGAGTTCCGCCTTTGTCGGAAGAGAAGTGCGCGCGCCGAGGCTTCTGCATTTGAGGGCGGCGGTCGCGTTGGCGTAGCTGAGGCTCTCTTCGACGCTCGCGCCCGCGAGCAGGCCGTAGATCAATCCCGCGTGAAAAGCATCGCCCGCGCCCGTCGTGTCGCGGCAACCGCCGGGCACCGGAAAGGCAGGCGAGTGTATGAACTCGCCCGCTTGATAAAGAAGCGCCCCGCGCGCGCCGAGCGTCATCCCGACGAGCCCGCAACCGTAACGCGCTTGGATCTCGACCAGCGCCGCGCGCTCATCGCTGATGCCCGTCAATCGCTGCGGAAATTCAGAGGAAGAGACCAGCATGTCGACCAGCGGCAGCAGCTCCGTCAAGCCCTCGTAGATATTGTCTATGTCCGCCGAAACTATCGTCCCGGCCTCGCGCGCGGCCTGCGCCAGCCGCGCACACGCGCGCGGATCATGTGCGTCCAGATGCAGCACTCGGCCGCGCGCGGCCAGCTCGACCGGAGCCTCTTCGGCCGCGTAAGAGAGTCGCTCGTCGCGGTCCCAGATGATCGTGCGCTCGCCCGTGCGTGCGTCAATGATGATAAAGGCGAGCTGGTTGCGTGCGCCCTCGACCACTTCCGCCAGCTCCGTGTTGACGCCTTCGTCCCTGAGCGACGCGAGGCCGAAGCTCCCTTCCGCATCCGAACCGAAACGTCCGGCGTAGGCCGTGCGCAGGCCCAGACGCTGCAAAGCGACCATCGCCGAAGCGGTCTGTCCCCCGGCGGCCTGCACGTGTTCGAGCAACTGGACTTTCGTGTCGAACGCCGGATACTCCGGCACGACGATAAGCCTGTCTACCGCATTGAGCCCGAAGCCGACCGCGTCGAACTCTCCGTCCGGCGGCAGGTTAAAAGGGAAAAGCAAGTTTGGTTTCCTCTCAGAAAAAATCTCACGCAAAGGCGCAAAGGCGCAAAGGAAGACAAGGTCTATACTGTTTTATCTTCATTGCTTTCTTTGCGTCTTTGAGCCTTTGCGTGAGACCTGTATTTTCATTGTCACAAACTCTGCTTTAGAATAACACCAACGTGAATCTGGCTTTAGAAGAAAAACTGAAAAACCTGCCGGTCTCGCCCGGCGTCTACCTGCACAAGGACGAGGCGGGGAAGATCATCTATATCGGCAAGGCCAAAAATTTGCGCAATCGCGTGCGCTCCTATTTTCAATCCGGGCGCGGCCACGACCGCAAGACGCGCGAGCTGGTGCGGCGCATCGCAGACCTGGAGTTTATCGTCACCGACACAGAGGTCGAAGCTCTGGTCCTCGAATCGAATCTCATCAAGCAGCACAAGCCGCGCTATAACATCCTGCTCAAGGACGATAAGCAGTACCCGCATCTCAAGCTGACCATCAACGAGCCGTTCCCGCGCGTGATGATTACGCGCAAGGTGAACCGCGACGGCGCGCTCTATTTCGGCCCGTTCCTTCCGGCCTCGCTCGCGCGGCGCACGATCGATCTCATCAACCGCACGTTCCAGCTTCGCACCTGCGACATAGAGATCGACGGCCGCTTGCCGCGCCCGTGCCTGGAGTATCACATCAAGCGCTGCCTCGGGCCGTGCGTCAAAGGCTTGTGCACGCCCGCCGAATATCAGGAGGCCGTACGCGACGTGCGGCTCCTGCTCGAAGGAAAAAACAGGGAGCTGGCCGACCAGCTCGAAGCGCGCA
This sequence comes from Acidobacteriota bacterium, assembly GCA_019247865.1. GTDB lineage: Bacteria > Acidobacteriota > Blastocatellia > Pyrinomonadales > Pyrinomonadaceae > JACMLC01. The sequence goes on along the minus strand of JAFBAJ010000471.1, from coordinate 14,497 downwards.
TGACACAGGCTTCCGAAGAGATGCGCTTTGAGATGGCCGCCAAGTATCGCGACCTGCGCAAGACCGTGCTCGCCATCGCAGAGCAGCAGAAGATGGCGACCTCGCCCGAGCGGGACGTGGACATCTTCGGCTATTATCGAGAGGGCGCGCGGCTCGCTCTGCAACTCTTTACCATGCGCGAAGGAAAGGTCGTCGGCCGCAGAGAGTTCTTCTGGGAAGATCTGCCGGAAGAGGACTTTGATCCATCAGCATTTTTGAGCGACGTGCTGGCGCAGTATTATTCGACCGATTACGTGCCGCGCGAGATACACGTCCCGGTGGATTTCGCCGACCGCGAAGTTCTGGAGAAAGCCCTGACCGAGAGACGCGGGCGACGCGTGCGTATCCTCGATCCGCAACGCGGCGAGAAGCGCGAGATGATCGACCTCGTCGAGAAGAACGCGAAGCTCGCCTTCGAGCAGCGCTTCCGCGTGCTCAAGCCGGACATGGAACGCGTGCTCGAAGAGTTGCAGGAGGTGCTGGAGCTGCCGCGTTTTCCCGCGCGCATCGAATCGTTCGACATCTCGAACATCTCCGGCGCGGAGAACGTCGCCGGGATGGTGGTCTGCGAAAACGGCAAGATGAACCGCGCCGAGTATCGCAAGTTTCGCATCCGTTCGGTCGAGGGCTCGAACGACGTGGCTTCGATGCGCGAGGCAGTCTTTCGTCGCTATCGCCGCCAGCTGGATGAGCAGCAGCCTTTGCCCGACCTGGTGATGATCGACGGAGGCAAAGGGCAGCTCGGCGCTGCGGCCGACGCGATGCGCGAGCTGGATTTGGAGGCCATCCCGATGATCGGCGTCGTCAAGCCACCGCGCAGGCACAACGAAGTCTCGCACCTGCTGGTCAAAGGCCGCGAGCACGAGCCCGTCTTTCTCGATTCCCATTCGCCCGTCCTGCGTCTGATCCAGATGATCCGCGACGAGACGCACCGGACGGCCGTCTCTTATCATCGCAAACGGCGCGAGCTGCGCGACTTTACTTCGGAGCTGACGGCGATTCCGGGCGTCGGCGACAAACGCAAGACGCGTCTGCTGAGAAACTTCGGCTCGATCCAGCGCGTCGCCTCGGCCTCGGTCGCGGAGCTTTCGCCCTTCGTCGGACGCAAGACCGCCGAAGATATCTTCGAGCACTTCACGCGCCAGCGTGCTCTCGCCGAAGGCGCGCGCGAAGATGAGAGCGATGCTGTTGAAGCTCCGGCAATGATCGAACCGGCAGAGATCGAGACGCGCCTTGACGACCCGGCGGGCGACGCCGCAGACTTGCAACCGATCCGCTCGGTAGACCACACGGGACAACTGCGCCAGCGCCGGAGTCGCACGCGCAAACGCGGCGAGCGCTCGACCAACCCGCATTCCGTCAAACGCGAGAAGCTCGCGGATGAAGAAGAGAATTAAGATTTAAGATTTGCAGTTTCAGTTTTGAGATTACTCAGAAGGAGAAGGTTTCAAATGAAGCTCAAACTTTTCAGCAGCCTGCTCGTCCTGCTGCTCGGCTTATCCCTCTACGGCTTTTCGGAGGCGCAGACGCGGCGCACACGGCGGCCGCAGCCGGGTAAGATTTGCGGCGACCCGACCTTGAAATGTCCCGGCGGTGAATCTTTCGAGCCACACGATCTCCCCCTGCGGTTCCCGCAGAATGCGGTCATCTACGAATCCGAGCCGTTCTACGCGGTGATTCTCAAGAGCGCCAAGCTCGGCCCGAGCGACTGCGAGAAAATTATCCCGGAGGATGAGCGGCGCGAGGCGCAGTCCGCCTTTCCTAAGAACAAGGTCTTCACGTCGAGATGTTCGGAGGCGGGTCAGCTCTACTACGAGGCCCTGAACGACCGCGGGAACGCAACGAGCATGTTGTCGGACAACTTCCATTTCATGGCCGTCTATGCGGGCACGAGCAAGGCCCAGGCCGAGCAGATGCTCAAGACGGTGCAGGCCACGAACAAATTCCCGGGCGCGAACATACGGCGCATGCGGATCGGCTTTAACGGGACATAAAAATTGAGATGAACAATTTACTTCGCGGCATCTGCGTCTGTGGCCTGCTGCTGCTTCTCGCAACGGCCGCGTGCGGGCAGAAAAAGCCTGCGCGCCCAGCGGCTAATGAGACGAATGAGACGCGTGGCTCCGTCCTCAAAGACGTGCCCGAAAAGATTGACACGCAGGCGCGGTATCTCTTCTACCTGCACGGCCGCATCATCGAAGAGAAGGGCATCCGCCCGACCGACGAGAGGTACGGCGTCTACGAGTACGAAGAGATTCTGAAGACCTTAGCGGGCAAAGGCTTCGTCGTCATCAGCGAGGCGCGCAGGCAGGGGACTGACATCAAGGAGTACGCGCCCAGGGTCGTCGAGCAGATCAGGGCGCTCCTCAAGGCCGGCGTCGCGCCGCAGCACATCACCGTGGTCGGAGCTTCCAAAGGCTCTGTGATTACAATGATGGTCTCGACGCTCCTCAGGAACAGGGACGTGAATTTCGTCATCATGTCGAACTGTAACGACTGGGTGCTGAAGAATTTCGAGGTCGATCTCTACGGCAACGTGCTCTCGATCTACGATGTCAAAGACGAGTTCGGCACGACCTGCCGCAAGATCTTCGCGCGCGCCACGGGGCTCAATCGGCATCGGGAGATCGAGCTCAAGGTGGGCACCGGGCACGCGATTCTCTACCGGCCGCTCAAAGAATGGGTCGATCCGGTAGTTGAGTGGGCGAATCAGAAATAGGTTTCACGCAAAGGCGCAAAGGGAAAACAGAAGCACGCATAGAGCAAGTGGCCTTCAGGCTCTATCGCGTGCTTTTGTCTCTCCTTCGCGCCTTTGCGTGAAACTTAAAAATTTCCTGCCACAAATCCCGCGCAGGCGGTGTTTACCTGATTGGAAGCGCAAAAATCACCAGACGCGCGGCGTAAAGAAAACGTAAAAAGAGGCCGACAGCGGTAACAAATCAGGCGGCGCGGCGTATTATAGATAGCACAGACGAATTGCGCTCTGGAATTTTCTTTTCATCATTCAACAGAAGACAGACGGGCAGGTGCGAGATGAAACGCAAGGGTATCACGATCTTCCTATTTTCAATGATGGCACTGGCGGCGACGCCGCGCGCCGCACAGCATTTCCGAATCTTCGTGGCCGCCGCGCAGAATCAGGCGCAGGTCGAGCTGTTACAACTGCTCCTGAACATCGGCGCTCCGGCGGAAGAGAGCCAGGCCGTCGTGCCACAGCAAGCGGAGCCTGCGCCGGCGGCAGCCTGCAACGCGCCCGCCGCGAACAGCGCGCAGGTCGCAAACGTCAGGCCGCGCACGCCCGCGCAGCCGTCCGCACGCAACCGTGCGTTCGAGTTCGCTTTCGCGAAGACTCTGCCCGCAGAGTTCGTCGCCGTTCCGGCCGCGCCGGTGCTTAACAGTTTGCAGGCGGAAGCGGTCGCGCGCCGGCAGGTCTTCGTGAAGGTCAATTCTGAAATGGATGCTGTCGCGCCCTATCTCGACAACAAGACCGCGTCCGTCAAGGCTCTGCTGCGTGGCGTCAGGCTGGACGAGAAGACCTCCTGCGAGCTGGAAAAAGAGCTGGCCGCGCTGGTCAAGGGCAACAGGCGGGCCGTTCCCGTCGCGCGCTTGAAAGCGGTCAAGATTCCGTTGGACGCTCCCGCCGCCAAAGGTGGTCAGCCGGTCGAGTGGGAATTCACCGACCGCTAGCCCCGAACGATTGCTCACGGTGAAGGCCGTTGGGAAAAATCTGAGATTCAGCATCTCGGTTTTCTCAACGGCCTTTGTCATTTCTGCACAAATGCGCGCTTGACCACAGCCGTCATGCGCAGGCACACTCGTGGGGTTATGATGTACCCAGGCTGTCCGGCGCAGCTCCCCGCGCGTGCTTCCCGTTTTCGCACACACTTACTGTTCGCACTCTGCGTCTCGCTCTTCCTGCTCGGAGGCGCGACGCAGACCCGCGCGCAGGGGCTTTATCGTGAATTGAAGACGCCGGATAAAGTCTCCGTCTCGATCAAAAACCGCAACGGCCGCGTGAGCGTCATCGCTTCGGACGAGCCGGAGCAGAAAGTGACCATCGGCGCGGTCTCGCCGGGCGCAACCATCGCCGAGACGGACATCAAGGCGTCCGTCTCGGGCGAGCATGTCGAGATAGACGTGCGCGGTCGCAAAGAGCCGGACCGGATCGACATCACCGTGCGCGTCCCGCCGCGCGCGAAGATCAAGGTCACGAGCGATGCTGGCGCGGTGGATGTCGTCGGCAATTTCGCCTTCGCGGAAGTGACGACCGACACCGGCACGATCCACGCAGACGTGCCGCTCGATTCCGTCAAGTTCAATTTCGTCTGGGAGGCCAGCCGCCCCCGTTTTCTGAGCGACCCGGAGCTGCCTAAGGTCAAGGAGAAGGCTGGCGGCTGGTTCGTCATCAACGGCCGCGTCGGCGACAAGAAAGCCAAAAAAGAGGCGCGCATCGAGCTTGAGTTTGCGACGCAGCGCGGCGTCGTCCTCTTCAATGTTGATCCGAGCCGCGCCCCTTCCGACCTGCGCGACCGCGCCCTGACGGAGGCTGCGCGCGCCATCGTCCGCAGCGGCAACAGCGGTTTGATGGAGGCCATCCGGCAGGTCTCGCCCAAGCTCTTCGGAGACTATGCGCGCACGCTGCCTCCGCCGCAGAGCGCGCCCGTGCTCGCCTCGCGTCCGCCCGGAGAGTTCGCCACGGCGGTCGCGCCGCAGCTCATGCGCGTCACGGCCAACGTCACTGACCGGACCGGACGGGCCGTCGGCGGGCTCAAAGAGAGCGACTTCGTCGTCGTCGAGAACGGCGAGGAGCGCCGTGTGACCGAGGTCAAGCCCACGACCGAGCCCTTCAATCTGGTGCTCCTGCTGGACGTGTCGGGCAGCGTCGAAGAGCACATAGATTTCATACGCAAGGCCGCGCGCAACTTCTTAGCGACGGCCAGCGCGCAGGACCGCATCGCCATCATCAGCTTTCGCGACGACATACAGGTCATCTCGAACTTTACGACCGACCGCCGCGCGCTCTCCGAACGGCTCGACCTGATCGAGGCCGGAGGCTCGACCGCGCTCTACGACGCGCTGGCCTACGTGCTGGTGGATACGCTCAAGCCTCTGCGCGGCGAGCGCACGGCCGTCGTCATCATGTCGGACGGCGACGACAACCGCTCGTTCGTCCCGTTCGAGTCGCTGATCGACGAAGTGCTCGAATCGGGCGCGCTCGTCTATCCGCTCTACATTCCGTCGGAGCTCGTGCCGGAAGCGAGCCGCCCCGCGCCGCAGACCACGCTCGATCCTCTGCGCACGCGCTATCTGACGCTGACGACGCGCGCGGAGGATGAGGGCAAGCGGCTGGCAAGCGTTTCGGGCGGCGTCTACTATCCGATCAAGCGGATAGAGGATTTGCAGCGCGCCTACGATGACGTGGTCGCGCAGCTGCGCAATTCGTACACCATCACCTACGCGTCGAACCTCGCGGAGTCGCGCGGGCGTCGCGTCCGCGTGCGGGCCAGAAGAGAGGATGTGTCTGTGCGCCTGAGCCCGACGGTCAACGTCGCCGCGCCGTAGAATGCGAGCTATGAACGCTAACATCTACATCCTGAGCATCGGCTTTGTCCTCGCGCTCGCACTGCTGCACCTCCTGCTCTACCTCTTCTACCCGCGCCAGCGCGCCAACCTCTTCTTCAGCCTTTTCGCTTTCAGCATCGCCGTCCGGCAGTTGACTTCGGATGTCCTGCAGGCGTCGGATTACGGCGCGCAGGCGGCGACCATCATCAATCTCGCCAAGCTCTACAGTCTGGGCTTTGCGGTCTTCGCCTTCGTGCTCTTTCTGTACGCGGCCTTCTCGCTGCCGGTCGCGCGGCAGTTTTGGGTGGTGCTCGCGTTGTGGCTTTTGATCGCGCTGGCGCAAACCGTCTCGCCGCCGCTGGGGGATGTCGTCTGGCTGCGGCTGGTGTTGCCGACCTTCGTCGTCATCGAATCGTTGCGCATCATCGTGCGCGCGCTGATTGAGAAGAGGGATGGGGCCTGGATCATCGGCCTCGGCGTCGCGTTGCTGGCCTCCGGGCCGCTGAAAGATGTGCTCGCTTTCAAAGCTCCTGTGTCGCAGTTCTGGAACGTCCTGGTCAACCAGCTCGCCATCTGCGGCATCATCATCGCGAACTCAGTCTTTCTGGCGCGCGCCTTTGCGCGGACGAATCGGAATCTGGAAGAGCAACTGGTGCAGGTCAAAGAGCTGTCGGAGCGCGAGCTGGAGCATGAGCGGACGGCGGCCGAGCTGCGTGTGCAGAACGAGCAGGAGCGCGCACGTCTCGCGCTCGTCGAGCAGGAGCTGGCGCTGGCCGCCTCGATCCAACAGGAGCTGTTTCCACAACGCATGCCCGAGCCGGACGGTTACAACGTGGCCGCGCAGAGCCGACCGGCGCGCGTCTGCGGCGGCGATTATTACGACGCGCTGCACGTCGCGAGCGAGAACGGCGCGCACTCCTCCAACTATCTCTTCTGCGTCGCGGATGTCTCCGGCAAGGGACTGCCCGCGGCGCTTTTGATGAGCAACATGCAGGCCAGCTTACGCGCGCTGGTCGGGCAGACGCATTCGCTCACGGAGCTGGCGGCGCAGATCAATGAGCTGCTTCATGCGGCGTCGCCCGCGAACAAGTTCGTGACCGCGCTGCTCGTCGAAGTGGACACGGCGACGGGCAGCGGGCGCTACGTCAACGCCGGGCATAACGAGTGCATCCTGCTGCGGCAGGCAGGGCGCGCGCCGGAGCTGCTGAAATCCACCGGGCTGCCGCTGGGGATGCTGCCGGGCTCAAGCTATGAGGAGCAGCGTTTCGAGCTGCGCGCGGGCGACCTGCTGGCCTTATACTCGGACGGGGTTTCGGAGGCTTATAATAAAGATGAAGAGGAATGGGGCGAGGCGCGGCTCGTCGAACATCTGACGAGTGTGGCGGCAGAGCCCGCGTCGCGGATCGTCGAGAGCGTCTTTGCGGCGCTCGACCGCTTCGCCGACGGCACGCCGCAGCACGACGACATCACGCTGCTCATCTTAAAGCCTCAGGCCGCCTGATGAAATTGATGTGGAGGGGTTTACTTTTCCTGCCGCATCGCGCATCCTTCCGCCCTGTAAAGCTATGACCAACCCTTTGCTCATGTCACTCTTCGACGAAACGGAGCGACGCCCGCTCTCCGTGACGGAGTTGACATCGCAGGTGCGCTCGGCTTTGGAGAGCCGCTTTGCGTCCGTCTGGGTCGAGGGCGAAATCTCAAACTTCAAGGCGCACGCTTCGGGCCACTGGTATTTCACGATTCGGGACGAGTGGGCGCAGTTGCGCTCGACCTGCTTTCGAGGCGCGAACCGCGCGATTCGCTTTCGCCCTTCGGACGGTCTGCAGGTGCGTGCGCGCGGGCGGCTCTCCGTGTATGAGCCGCGCGGCGAGTACGAGCTGATCGTCGAGGCTTTAGACCCGGTCGGAGCAGGGGCTCTGCGCGTGGCCTTCGAGCAGATGAAGGAGCGGCTGGCGCGCGAGGGCCTGTTCGATGAGGAGCAAAAACGGCCGCTGCCGCTGTTCCCGCGCCGCGTCGGCATCGTGACCTCGCCTTCGGGCGCAGCCATCCGCGACATCCTGCATGTGCTCGCGCGCCGCACGCGCACTGTGCACGTCCTCTTCTCGCCCGCGCGCGTGCAGGGCGAAGGCGCTGCAGCAGAGATCGCGCAGGCCATCGCGCTCATGAACGAGCAGCACGCGGCGGCCCTCAGCGACGGTCGCTACGAGGACACGATAGATGTCCTCATCGTCGGGCGCGGCGGCGGCTCGGCCGAAGATTTGTGGGCCTTCAATGACGAGGAGCTGGCGCGCGCCATCCGCGCGTCGTTGATCCCGATCATCTCGGCCGTCGGGCACGAGACGGACTACACCATCGCGGATTTCGCGGCCGACCTGCGCGCCCCGACGCCTTCTGCGGCGGCCGAGCTGGTGGCCGCGCGCGAAGACGAGCTCGCAGCGCAGGTGCTGGATCTGACGCGCGACCTGGCGCTCGCCGTCCGCTATCGCCTGATGGAGACGCGCGCGCGCCTTCAGCAGGCAGCGATGTCGCCCGCTTTTGACGAAGCGCGCACGCGTCTGCGTGATGCGAAAGAAGCTGTCGCAGAGTCTGCGCGGCGTCTCGAAATTTTAGCCGGTCGCCGCGTCGAGCACGCGCGCAGGCGAACCGACGCCGTCACGCAGCGTCTCTCGCCGGTCAGGCTCGGCGCGCGCGTCTCGGCTGCGCGCCACCGGTTCGGCCTGCTCACGGCCGCGCGCGATGCGGCCCTCGCAGGACAGCTCGAACAGGCGCGCCTGCGCTTTTATCAGTCGGCCGCCTCGCTCGATGCGCTCTCGCCGCTGGCCGTGCTCAAACGCGGTTACGCGCTGGCGCAGGACGAGGACGGCCGCTTAGTGCGCGACGCACGCACGGTCGCAGTCGGAGAGATTTTGAATTTAAGTTTAGCGCAGGGAGCTTTGCGCTGCCGCGTAGAGGAGATAAAGAAAGCCAGATGACGACCCCCGCAGACGCACCCGGCGACCGCCCCAAGCCGAGCCGGATCGTGATCAATTTCGAGCGCGCGCGCCAGATGGCGCACGTCCCCCCGCGCGGCAGTCGCGGCGCGAAGATCCTCGGCATCATCGCCATCGTCTTCGTCCTCGTCCTGCTGGGCGCGCTGGCCGGCGGATATTTCTGGTGGCAGAGCTACAAGACGAAGCCCGCCTACTCGCTCGCGCTGCTGGTGGATGCGGTCGAGCGCAACGACCAGAAGGGCTTTGACGAAGTCGTGGACACAGACAAGATCGTGGACAACTTCGTCCCGCAGGTGACGGAGAAGGCTTTCGGGCGTTACGCTTCGGCGCTGACCGGGCCGCTTCGCAGTCAGGTCGAAGCGCTCGTGCCGACGCTGCTGCCGAGCGTCAAGCAGAAGGTGCATGATGAGGTCGTCGCGCAGGTCAAAGAGCTGAGCGCGCAGGCGCAGGGCAAGCCTTTCATTCTCGTCGCGCTCGGCATTCCGTACGCCGTCGATATCAAGCAGGAGAACGACACGGCCACCGTCAACGTCAAGCTCAAAGACCGCCCCGTCACGCTCACCATGCAGCAGAACGGCGAGCGCTGGAAAGTGGTCAAGGTCGCGGACGACACGCTGGCGTCACGCATCGTGGACGACATCGCCAAAGATTTGCCGGCGGTCGGCAGCCAGCTCGAAAAAGAGATCAAGAAGAACCTCAAGAAGAATCTCCCTAAGAATTTGCCGAAAGAGGTGCCTAAGGACCTGGAGAAGAGTCTGCCGGACATCCCTTTATTGAACGATAATAAATGAGCATGAAGAAGAGCGAAGCGCGTGTTAAAAATTTCGAGACCTCGCTCGCCGCGCTGGAAAAGATCGTGCGCGAGCTGGAGCGGGGCGACCTGCCTTTAGAAGAGAGCCTGCGCCTGTTTGAAGAGGGCGTCGCGCTCTCGCGCGAATGCCAGGAGCGACTTAACCAGGCCGAGCGGCGCATCGAAACGCTGCTGCGAGATGCGGACGGCCGCCCTGTGCTGAGCGTGTTTGGCGCAGAGGCGGAAGAGTTGCGCCCCTCGGACGAGGACGAAGCGGAGCAGGATGAGAGCGTCTTCTGACATCAACCCGGCGGTTGAGTTGGCGCAGGGCTTTCTCGCACACACGCGCACGCTCGTGGACGAGCTGCTGGAACGGCTCGTTCCGCTCGCAGAGGCAGAGCCAGTCAGCGTGCACAGCGCCATTCGTTGGAGCCTCTTCGCCGGAGGCAAACGCTTTCGCCCGGCGCTCGTCCTCGCGGCGGGCAAAGCCTTCGGCGCGCGTGCGGAAGAGCTGCTTCGTACGGCCTGCGCGCTGGAGATGATCCACACCTATTCGCTCATACACGATGACCTGCCTGCGATGGATGACGACAACCTGCGGCGCGGCCGTCCGACCTGCCACGTGCAGTTCGGCGAGGCGACGGCGATCCTCGCGGGCGATGCGCTCCAGACACTCGCCTTTCAAACCATCGCCGAAGACGAGCGGCTCTCGCACGAGACGCGCGTCCGCGTGATCGGCGAAGTGGCGCGTGCCAGCGGGACTCCGGCGGGGATGGTCGCGGGGCAGGCTTACGACCTGGAAGCAGAGTCGCGCGAAGTGACGGGCGCGGAGTTGGAGCGTATACACAGTCACAAAACGGGCGCGCTGATCTGCGCCTCCGCGCGCGCGGGCGCGCTCATCGCGGGCGCGAGTGCCGCGGAGCTGGACGCGATCACTCTCTACGCGGAGCAGCTCGGCCTGCTGTTTCAGATCACGGACGACCTGCTGGACGTGACGGCGAGCATCGAAGAGCTGGGCAAGACGCCGGGCAAGGACGCGCATTCGAGCAAGGCTACCTATCCGGCTCTGTATGGTCTGGAGGCTGCGCGCGAGCTTGCCCGCGCGGCTCATCAAAAAGCCGGACAGGCTCTGGATGAGCTGCGTGCTGAACAGACTCAACTCCTGCGCGCCATCGCCGAGCTGATTCTTCACCGGCGCGGCTGATTATTTCAGAAAGGTGAAAACCGAGATGGCTTCGACATGCAGATTATTCGCCGCCCTCGCGCTGGCTTTGCTGTTGACGGCCCCAGCCTTCGCACAGCGGAAGACGGATCTGGAGAAAGAGCATCTGCTTGGCGCAGTGCGCTCGGTGCGCTCTCAAATGCTACAGTACTTCGACGACAAACAAGAGAAGCCGTGGCGAGTCTTGCCGCAGGACGCGGTCTTTTATGATGCGAGCGGGAACGAAACCGCACGCGACATCTACGATGATTATGGCTTCCCCGTCGGAAAAGAGGTGTCTCGTCGGGACGCGGACGGGAACAGAGTTGAAAGCACCCTCACCGATCCCAAAGGCGCGGTCATGGATCGGCGGGTCTTCACTTATGAGAACGGCAGGGGAACGCAGGTCATTGAGTACGATGGGAAAGGCAACGCGAGTCTCAAGCAGATTTTTTCGTACGATGCGAAGGAGCGCCTGCGCGAAGAGGTTTATTATGATCCGACAGTCGCGCGCGCGAAGACGGTTTACAAATATGACGAGCAAAGCCGTCTCTCCGAAGCGGCCTTTTTTCTCTCCGATGGCTCGAAAGCGACGGCTCCGATTGGCCCGTGTCTGGGCGCGCACAGGGTGGTTTACTTTTATGATGAGAAAGGCCGCCTGGTGAAGACCGTCGCCTATGAGGACGATGGAGAGCTGAAGAGGAGCTGGCAAAACTCCTACGACGCCAAAGGCGAGATTGCCGAAACCATCACCGACGATAGCTGGTCCACCGTGAAATATACATATCGCTATGAATATGATTCACAAGGCAACTGGATCAAAAAGATCAGGACGACCAGCCATCAACCAAAGCTTCTTAAAACGAAACCTGACCAGTACAAAACGGTGACGGTGAGAGAGATCGTTTATTACTAAAGGCGTCACTCACAGGTCAGGGCGTGCTGCGCGGCGGATTGGGCGTGTCGGCTGATGGCGGTTGCCAGTCGAGCACGGGCTTGTTGCCGTCGTCGCAGACCCACGCGCGGACGCGCATGTTGGGATGGAGCTTGCCTTTGGCTGCTTCGATCTTTGACCAATCGCCGCGCTCGAACTTTTCGCCGTTGAGGAGAAACCAGCGCGCCGGGCTGCTGCCGCGCGTGTATCTGAGCGTGACCGTTTCGGTCGTGTCGTAGTCGGTGCGAATGCGGACGACGATGCGGTCTGCGCGCCGCGTGTACGAGAGCACCATGCCCGGATAGATGGTCAGGTGGTTGCGGTCGCAGGTGACTGCGGCGGGCGGGAGCACGCGCCCGTCCTGCGCCCTGAGCGGCAGCGCTAACATCAGCCCGACGCCGCAGATGAAGAAGAGCGGCAGCCGCCGCGCCGTCCAATGCTTAAAACCCATCCTGTCTTTCCTCTCTTTATGACTTGCCGTTCGAGGCGCGCTGCATCGCGCGCAAAGTTTCGGGGATGAGCGTCGTGATGTGGTGCGTCGACGTGTGCCCGTCCGCGAAGGCCTGGTAGAGGGTGAAGCTCGGCAGCTCGACGCAGCTCAGGGGCGAGTGTATGTCGTAGCCGGTATCAATGCCGATGGCGCTGTGAAAGATATAGATGCCGTGACGGCCGAGACGCCCGCGCAGCGGAAGGAAGGGCGTCGGCGTGTGGCCGAAGAGGCAGGGCTTGCCCGTGTAGTGCTTGTAAAACTCCATGTCGCGCGTCCAGAGGAGCGCGTGTGCGTCCGTCTCGCGCGGATGCTTGCCGTGATCCAGCCCGGCGTGGACGTAGAGCGCGTAGTCGTCCTCGTGATAGAGCGGCATCCGGCGAAAGAACTCGATGTGGTCGGAAGGCACGGCCGCCGTGATCTTCTGATGAGCTTCGTCGAAATCCGTCTCCGACTTGAGACGCAGGGCGCAGCCGGTGTACTGCTCGAAGGTGCGCGCGCCGCCCGTCTTAGGCGCGAACCAGAGGGGCGCGCCATCGTCCAGACAATCGAGCAGCATCTGCTCGTGATTGCCGCGCAGAGTCACGACGCGCTCCGGCTGCTCGCGCTGAAGCTCGATCACGTCGCAGACGACGCCGGGCGCGTCCGCCCCGCGGTCGATGAGGTCGCCCAGAAAGACGAGCGTGTCCTGCTCTGCGTCGCGCGGAATCATCTGCATGATGCTGTGCAGCTGCGCGCGACGCCCGTGAATATCTCCGATGACAAAGGTTCTCATCCCGGCAGCTCCTCCGGCTGAGTGCTTTAAGTCACATCCGTCACATCCATCACAGGGGGGCTATTTGACCTTTCTCGACGCACCGGTCTTGAGCATCAGCTCCTGAAATCTCTCGTCGTCGCGCAGGCCCTCCCAGTTCGGGTCTGATTCAAACCACGCGCGATTCTCGTTGCCGAGGTCAATGGCGCGCTCCAGCCAGCGGAATGCCTCATCGCGCTCGCCCTCCAGCGCGTAGACCGAGCCCGTCCAGTAGGCTATGTCGTGATCGGCATCGGCCACTTCCAGCACGCGGTCTGAAAGCTCCGCCCGCGCGGCCTCGTGCTGGCCGAGCCGGCTCAGGCACATCGCGTAGATCGGGCGCACGCCTTCGAGTCCGGGGTTGTGCTCGATCACTTCGCGCAGGATGCTGGCCGCCGCCTCGACCTCGCCCTGATAGTAGAGGATGCGCGCGCGAAAGGTCTTGAGGAGCGGATGATCCGGCTCCATCTCGCTGCCGCGCTCGACCTCCTGCAGCGCCTCGTCGTAGCGCCCCTGATAGGCGTAGATGCGCGCGCGATTGTAGCTCGCCACGACGAGCGCCGCCGGGTCTAAGCGCGCGAGCTTGTCCCAGGCCCTGAGCGCACGGTCGTATTCGCCGTCGAGCCTGTGCAGCGTCGCCTTGACGAAATAGACGGAGCCCTCGTTCGGAGCCTTGCGCCGGAGACGCGCCACCTCGTCGCGCGCCTTCCGCTTCTCTCCGCGCGAGAGATAGATGAAGACCATCAGCATCCGCGCTTCGACCAGCTCCGGGTCTAAGGCCAGAGCCTCGCTGAAAGAGTCTTCGGCGCGCTCGTAATCTTCCGCGTCGCCAAAGCCCTTGAAGACGCGATTGGCGTAGCACGCGCCGAGACCGCTGTAGGCCAGCGCGAACCCCGCGTCGAGATGTATGGCGCGCTGAAAACGCTCGATGGCCTGGTCACAGTCTTCACGCGCCAGCGTGCGAAAGATATAGCGGCCGAAGCAGTCGCGCGCGCGCAGGTACTCTTCGTAAGCCTCTGCGTTCTCGGTCGGACGTTTGGCGAGCTGCCCTTCTTCGTCCGGGCTCAGTTCAAGCCGCAGGCCGCTCACGATGCGCTGAACGATGGTGTCCTGAATGGTGATGATGTCGCCCGCCCCGACATCTATCTTGTCGCTCCACAGGATCGAGCCGCTCAACACGTCCAGCAGTTGTGCCGTCACGCGGAACCGCTCGCCCGCCTTGAGAAAGCTGGCCGCGAGGACGGCGTTGACATTCAGCTCGCGCCCGATCTCGCGCGGGTCATCGGCCTTGCCCTGATACTTGGCGACGAGCGAAGAGGGACGGACGACCAGCGAGCGCAGTTGCGCCAGCTCTGTGATCACAGCGTCGGCCAGCGAGAACTCATAGAAGCCTGCTTCGGCATCGTTGCTGATATTTTTGAAGGGGAGGATGGCGACGCTCTTCTTCTCATCCTGATCGCCGACGCTCGTCATCGGCGTTTCGTGCAGGTCGCGCGGCTGCGAGGTCTGCCCGGAACCGGAAGAGGTCGGCGGCGAGGTTCTCTGATCCGCGCTCGTCTTATTGCGGAGCCACCTCAGCGCGCGTGCGACGGGGCTCGCGCTTGAGGCGTGGCGCGGCGCAATCGGCATCACGGATTCGAGGTACTGGTCGCCGTGGCTCGCACCGGCCGAGATTTCCTGAAGGATGCGGCGCAGCTCGTC
>JAFBAJ010000315.1 GCA_019247865.1 Acidobacteriota bacterium | reverse complement strand
AAATTAGAGGAGAGCGCTTTATCGCGCGGCGGCCTCAACGAAGCTGCGCGCGGACGTTTCGTCGAGCCGGTAGATCGCCACCGAGGGAACCCTGCCGAGCGTCAGATTGATGGCCGGCTCGCTTTTGCCTTGCAGGCTGGCGGTCAGCTCTTCGTTGCTGAAGTAGCGGCGGCCACGCGCGATGATGACGAAATCGCCCGCCGTAAATTGCCGCATCGCCTCGTGGTCTGTGAGCGAGAGCGAGACCAGATCGCTGCGCCCGGCCAGCCGCGCGTAATAATCTATGAGCCCTGGCGTCTCGCTCGCAACGCGCGCTCCCAAACGCGCACGCGTGGCGATCTCCGAGGCGGCCTGCCGCGCGCTCGCATCATAAAACTCGTCGTGCGGAAAATAGCTCCCGGCCTTCTCCCAGCCTCCGCCGAGCACGTTCGTGTAGAGCCTGTAATGCGGCATCACGCTCGCCGCTGCGACGACCGGAAAAGTGAGCGCCAGCAGAATGACGCACGCCCGCGCAAAGTTGGCGACAGACGGCTGCTCGAATTTTTGTGCGATGAAACGCGAGACGGCCTGCGCGACGAAATGCAGCCCGATGGCCGCCGTGATTAAGACGACCGGCAGCGCCATCGTGAAATAACGCGTGAACTTTCCGCCCAGCACAGTGAACGGCACGAACCAGTAGAAGAGCCAGAAGAGCAGCAGGAATCGCCCGTCGCCGAGCTTCTTGCGGAACAGGAGCGGCAGCCCGATGATGAAGGCCAGGACAACCGGCAGCGCCAGCTTGACTCCCATAAAGACGTAGTAGAAGTACCACGGCGAGCCCTTGAGCCAGAGCGTCATCTGGTTGCGATAGAGCGTCCCCATGAACTCGTAAGAGTCGTGCCCGATTCGCTTCTCGCCCGCGAAGACGCGCATCTCGTGCCACGTGCCCGGCAGCAGGATGGTCGGATTGCAGAGGAGAAACGCAGCGCCCATGATGCCGAAAAAGATGAGCCACTTGCGCTTGCCCATACGCCAGCGCGTCGCCGGAATCCCCTGAAAGATGTAGTAATAGCTGACGCTGATCGCCAGAAAGTGTGGCAGGTATTTCGACGCCATCATCGCGCCGAAGGCCGCGGCCGTCGCCCAGTAATAGGGCTCGGGCTTGCCCTCGCCGCTCTCGGCCACGCGCTGCCCGCGCACCCAGAAGACGTTCGCCAGCAGAAAGAAGAAGAGCAGAAACGTGTCTTCCTTCGCGATCCGGTTAAAGCTGATGCCGGTCGGATCAATCGCCCACAAAACGGCCGCGATGAGCCCGATCTCGGTTCCGAAAAGCTCCGAGACGACGAGAAAAATGAGGAGCGAAGTGAGCGCGCCGAAGAGCGCGCCGGGCAATCTCAAAGCCGTTTCCGTCGAGACCTGCAAAGACGGATGCGCGCCCGCGAGCGAAGTCTGATTCCAGCCTTCTGCGGCGACGATACTGCCGGTCAGCAATGCTTTCATCAGCATCGGATGCTCGCCGTTGGCCGCCGTCAGGCCGTGTGCACGGTAATCTTCGACCGCATGCAGCTTATTCAGCTCGTCTTCGCTGAGGCCCTCTGCGCCGAGCTGCGCGACGCGAAACGCAAAGCCCACGAGGACGATCAGCGCCAGCGCGACAATCGTCAGCGTCCGGCTGGTGGAGCGCACGCCGCGCTCGAAGAAGAGCTCCGGCGTCAGGCGTGCGGTCGTGATGGTTTCTGCTGAGGCAGACAAATCTCTCTGAATGCTCCTGAAAAGTTCAGATTACTGCTTTACACAACATGTTGCCAACGACACGCGCGCCTATTTCGAGCGCCGTCGGTGGCAACAAAAGACTTGCAGGTTATCCTGTTCAGAGCATCATGTCAAAAGTCAAAAGCTGTGTTTCATGGCACAAATGAAGAGGGCACAGGCCGGTCGCTCGGGACGCCCCAGCGTTGACCCACGATCACGCCGTCCGAGCTGCGCCGGATGTACCAGATGCTGCTGCCGGGACGAAAAACAGTGAGATCAGCCCTGCCGTCGCGGTCGTAGTCCGCTGGGGCAGGCACGTCTCCCTCCGCGCCCCACACGAACGCGCCGTAGTTGATCGCCGGATCGAGCGACGTGTACCAGGTCAGGTTGCTCGGACGATACACGGCGAAGTTCGTGATGCGATTGGCGTCGTAATCCGCAGGCACAGGCTTGTCCTCACCGCGCCCGAACTGCGCCGAGAGAAACTGTCCGTTCGAGCTCAGGATGACGTTCCAGAAACTGGCCGCGAGAGCAGTTGCACCGGGACGATAAAAAGCGAAGTCGGCTTTGCCGTCTCCATCGTAATCTCCCATCACGGGCTTATCTGAAACTGTGCCGAACTGCTGCATCTGGAAACCGGCCACGCTCCGGTATAGATACCAGGTGCCGTTTGCAGGGCGATAGACGACGTAATCTGTTTTTCCATCTCCGTCGAAGTCTTCCGGCAGCGGCACGTCGCCGTTCTGTCCCCAGCCAAACGCGCCGTAGTTGATGGCAGCATTGGTGGAGGTGTACCACGTGCCATTGCTCGGCCGCCACACGGCCACCTCTGTCTTGCCATCGCCGTTGTAATCCGCGGGCACTGGCTTATCACCGTTCGCGCCGAGCTGGTAACCCAGGTACGTGTTGTCGGAGCTGCGGAGGATATGCCAGAAGCTTGGAGCGCCGGGAGTGTTGCCGTCGCGATAGACAGCGATGTCTGCTCGGAGGTCGCCGTCAAAGTCGAACTGGGTGCGAATCGGCGTGGTCGGCGTGTTAACGTCCAGATTGATGGTCAGGGTGCTCGAGTCGTAATTCGTGACGGCGAGGTCCGGCCTGCCGTCGCCGTTGAAGTCTGCCGGGATGAGGCTGGTCGGTTTGATGCCCGTCCCGAACGAATTGGTGCTCACGAACCCGCCCACGCCGTTGCCGTAAGCGACGACGGAGGTGTTGGCGGCTGAATTGACCGAAGCCACGTCTTGATTGCCGTCCAGATTGAAATCGGCCACCACGGCGGCGGAGGTATTGCCGCCGACGCTGATGGGAGTTCCGATGACGAAATCGCCCGCGCCCGTTCCCAGCAGCGCTTTCATGTCGCCGCCGTTCGGGCCGACCAGATCGAGCTTGCCGTCGTGATTGAGATCCGCCGTGGCGAGATAGGCCGGACTCGTCTCCGGCGCGAGGTTGTTCGTCACAGTGAAAGTTCCTGTGCCCGCTCCGATGAGGATCGTGACCGCGCCTACCGGTTGGCCGCAGCCTCCATCGCCGCTCCCGCGAACCGCCAGGTCTATCTTTCCGTCGGAATTAAAATCACCGGACGTGATGGAATACGAAATAGGCCGCGTATACTCCAGCGGCCCGGCCGTCAGCCCGCCCGAACCGTTATTGATAAAGCTCTGCTCGTATCCTCCATGACAGCTTAACCCCGGCCCTGTGTTGACCGTGGCGAGGTCAGGCTTGCCGTCGCCCGTAAAATCCGCGACGGTCAGGCCATTAGGATAGTTGCTCGCGTTGGTCGTCGCGGGAGCCGAGAATCCGCCTGCGCCGTTACCGAAACGAAGCTGCACATAGCTCGTCCCGAAACTGCTCGACGCAGAGATGGCCGTCGCCAGATCCAGATGGCCGTCACCGTTAAAGTCCGCAGTCTTGATCGTAGAAGCAAAATAGCCCTCGACTCCCGCCGCATAATAAACCGGAGCCGAAAAGCTCCCGCCGCCGGTGTTGAGCAGGACTCCGATGCTATTAACATTGAGGCCGACGCAGATGATAGCCAGATCGGGCCGGTTGTCATGATTGAAATCGCCGCTCACGATAGCGTTCGGCTTCTCGGCGACGGGAATCGTGATGAGCGCAGGGGAATCAACCGCCGCCCCCGACGCCAGACCCTTTTCCGTGCTCTGTTGAAAGAGAAGCCCGAACAGCATGACTGTCATGCACGTCGTGATAGTCAAAGCCAGTTTACGCTTGTGTGTGTGCGACATCTGAGTCCTCCTTGTTCGGCCAGCCTCACGCGCTACGGAATAAAGGATGAAGGGACGGGGCGGTCGCTCGGCACGCCCCACTGCTGCGCCTGCACGGAGTTGTTCGAGCTTCGCAGGATATACCAGGTGCTGCTGCCGGGGCGATACACCGCCAGGTCTGCTTTGTTGTCATGGTCATAGTCGGCTGGAGCGGGCACGTCGCCCTCCGCGCCCCACCTGAACACTCCGTAGTTGGTTGCCGGGTCGAGCGAGGTGTACCAGCTCAGGTTGCTCGGACGAAAGACCGCGAAGTCTGTTCTCCCATCGCCATCATAATCGGCGGGCACAGGCTTGTCTTCGCCGCGACCGTATTGCACGGAGAGCACCTGTCCGTTCAGGCTTTGACTCACGCTCCAGGTGCTGATCGTGAGGGGCGTCGAGCCGGGAGTATAAATAGCGAGGTCAGCTTTGCCGTCGCCGTCGAAATCTCCGAGCATCGGCAGGCTCGTTGTCGTGCCGAACTGCTGCATCTGGAAACCGGCCGCGCTCCGGTACAGATACCAGGTCCTGTTCGCAGGACGATAAACTGCGTAGTCAGCTTTTCCATCTCCGTCGAAGTCTTCCGGTAAAGGCACGTCGCCGTTCTGTCCCCAAGTG
>JAFBAJ010000301.1 GCA_019247865.1 Acidobacteriota bacterium | reverse complement strand
TGATCACTAAACAAGCATCGTCTCCTTCAAAAAAAGCCTCCGCGCTTTAACAAACCAGAGCGGACTTGGATGAGTTAAATTGGCTGAGGTTGCCTCTTCGCGCGCACACCAATACGTGCAAAACTCGGCAACGCAATATGATAGAAGCATAAGGGGTTAAAGGCAAGGCGAAAAACAGGGGCCGAGTCGGGACAAAAAGCTTTCCTGTCATTCATCACGGCTTTTCGTGTACTATCGCCCGGATTCAAACCCTTTTTTTATGAGCATTCATCCGACAGCGATCATCAGCCCAGGCGCACACCTGGCGCAGGGCGTGCGCGTCGGCCCTTACGCGGTCATCGAGGACGAGGTCACGATCAGGGCCGGCTGCGAGATCGGCGCGCACGCGGTCATTAAGAGATTTACCTCTCTCGGTGAGCGCAATCGCGTCTTCGAGCACGCGACGCTGGGCGGCGAGCCGCAGGACGTGAAGTTCCGTGGCGAGCGGAGCGGCCTCATCATCGGCGACGACAATCTGATCCGCGAGAGCGTGACCATCCATCGCGCGAGCGGCGAGGGAGAGGTGACGCGCGTCGGCTCACGAAATTTCCTGATGATCGGCGTCCACCTCGCGCACAACTGCACGGTCGGGGACGATAACATCTTCGCCAACGAGGTCGCGCTCGCGGGGCACATCTCGGTCGAAGACCACGTCTTTCTCTCCAACAACGTCGGCGCGCACCAGTTCGTGCGGATGGGGCGTTACGCGATGGTCGGCGGCAAGTCGAAGATCGTGCAGGACGTGCTCCCCTTCTTCACGACCGACGGCAATCCGCCGCGCGTGCGCGGGCTGAACTCGGTCGGCCTCCGGCGCGCGGGCTTTTCAAACGAAACGCGGCGTGCCTTAAAGCTCGCGTACCGGCTTCTCTTTCGCTCGTCGCGATCTCTCACGGAAGCTCTGGGCGAGATGGAAAAGCTGAACGACGACAACGTCCGGCATCTCATCTCATTTATCAAAGCCTCGCGGCGCGGCTTTACACGTGCGGCCAGAAGCGGATCAAACGTAGTCGAAGATAAAGATATTGCCTGAGTGATTATCGTTTCTGCATCTTCACCGGTAGGAGAGTGTCGTGAGCATTATCATTGAAGTGATTTCGTCGTGTCCCTCTGCCGGAGATTGACCATCCATGAATAAGATTTCTCTGAAAACAGTGGCCGAGCTGGCGGCGCACGTCAACGGGAGCGTCAACGGCGACAGCAGCACTCTCATCAAGCGCGTCGCGAGCCTTGAGAGCGCGAGTGAAGGCGAGATCGCATTCGTCGAAGACGCGAAGCTGCTGGAGCGCGCATCCGAGAGCCGCGCCGCCTGCCTCATCGTGCCTGAGGGCGCGCCAGACCTTGAGGGCAAGTGCTTAATTAAAGTCAGGCGTCCTAAGCTCGCCTTCGCGCTCATCGCTGAAATCCTGCATCCGCCAAAGAAAGAGCAGCCCGCGATTCATAAGACCGCGCACATCGCTGCGAGCGCGTCCATCGGCGAAGATGTTTACATCGGCCCGTACGTCTCCATCGGCGAGCGTGCGCGCGTTGCCTCCGGCGTGCAGCTTCATCACGGCGCGTGCGTCGGCGATGAGGTGTGTATCGGCTCCGATTCGATCATTCATCCGAACGTAGTGCTCTATGACGGCGTGACCTTAGGCGCACGAGTGATCCTGCACGCGTGCGTCGTCGTCGGCGCGGACGGCTTCGGCTATGTGCCGGACGAAGAGAACCTGCGCCACAAGTTCCCGCAGATCGGGACGGTCGTCATCGAAGACGACGTGGAGATCGGGGCCGCGACCTGTATCGATCGCGGCGCGCTCGGAGAGACGCGTATCGGACGCGCGGCGAAGATCGACAACCTCGTGCAGATCGCGCACAACGTGCAGATCGGCGCGCGCGTCGTCATCGCTTCGCAGACGGGCATCTCCGGCAGCACTGTGATTGAAGACGACGCCGTCATCGGCGGTCAGGTCGGCTTCGGCGACCACGCGCGCGTACAGAGCGGGGCCATCATCGGCTCGAAGGCAGGCGTCCTGCCCGGCAAGATCGTCCGCCCCGGCGTCTGGTGGGGCATCCCAGTCCAGCCGCTCGAAGACTATAAACGCCTCAACGCGCACCTCAACCGCCTGCCGCAATTGCGCGAAGAGGTCAGGGAACTCAAACGACAACTGAAAGAGCTGCAAGCGAAGCTGGACGCGCAGGAGTAATAATTTCAGTCCGAGCTGCGATTAAAGCTCCGTCGGAGCCAGATGTTTGCAAAGCTCCGTAGGAGCCAGATTTGCTCAAAGCTCCGTAGGCG
>JAFBAJ010000476.1 GCA_019247865.1 Acidobacteriota bacterium | reverse complement strand
GGCAGGGCATCGCGCACCCGCGCCGCGTCGGCATCGCTTCGCATGTCGGACTACACATCAATCGCCCGACGCTCGGCTGCGCGAAATCCGTTCTGGTCGGGAAGTACGAAGAGCCTCCGCTGGAGCGCGGCGCGTGGAGCGAGATGGTCGACAAAGGCGAAACGGTCGGGGCGGCTCTGCGGACGAAGACGAAGGTCAAGCCGATCTACGTTTCGCCGGGACACCTGATCGATCTGGAAGGCGCGATCCGCCTCACGCTGGCGTGCGACGGCGGCTATCGCCAGCCGGAGCCCACGCGCCGCGCGCATCACCTCGTCAACGCCCTCAGACGCGGAGAAATCGAACCCACGAAATAAGCTCACGCAAAAGCGCACAGGCGCAAAGAAAGCAATCAAGTCTTTCTTTGCGCCTGTGCGCCTTGCGCCTTTGCGTGAAACCTGCTTGTTACTGAATGATCGTGAATTCGGCGGACGGCGAGAGCGTCTGGCCTGAGACGCGGTCGCGGATGCGAATCTCGATCTTGTAACTGCCGGGCGTGAGTCCGGAGGTCGGCAGCAGGCGAGCCAGTGTCAGCCGCTGTCCCGAATCGGACATCCCGCGCCAGTCCTCTGCCTGCGAGCCCACCACCTTGCCGTCTTTGGTCAGCACGTAATCCACATCGACCGAAGGCCGCAGCGTCGTCTGGTCAACCCCTGCGTTATAGACCTGCATGTAGATGCCGACATCGTTGCCGCGATGATAGATGCCGGAGACGTTCGGAATCACTTTGTTCTGACCGATCAGAAACATCTCCGAAGGCAGACGGTCGCCGACCGCTTCGAGGCGCGAGGCCAGCACGAGCGTCGAGGTCGAGAGCGTCTGGGCATCGTACTTGGGCACTTCAAAGCCCAGATTGCGAATGCCGGTTGCGCCCGACACCACGTCGCGCACGATGACATCCACCTTGTATCTGCCCGGCGGCAGCGCCACGGCCTTCTGGTATGCAGACTTGCCGTTCTTGGCGTTGACCAGTTCGTCGGTCGTCGCTTCCGTGGTCACAGGGTCTTCAAAGATTCCGGCGCGACGGCCCGAGAGAGCCGTGATGCGACCGAAGATATTGAGCGTCGCTTTCTGAATGCCGCCGCTGTTCTCGAACGAGAGGTCTTTGTTCTCGGTCTGAATCGTAAAGGCAGTGATCACGCGCTCGTCCGAGAGGCGGAAGAAGTCCACTCTCATCGAGAAGTCGAGCGGGTTCTCTTCGACCTTGGGCGAGCCGACGAGGTCAGCCTGAAGGTCTGTGAACTTGACCTGCGGAGCGCGCTCCAGGTTGTTGAGCGTGATGAGGCGCGTGAACGGATTGTCCTGCTCGCGCGAGTAGCCCTGACCGTTGCCGTAGGCTCCCTGACCGGAGATGCGGTCGAACTTGTCCGACAGCCCCAGCGATTCCGCCAGCGTCAGTCCAGCGCCCGGCACATTAAGCATCGCGTCCTTCTCTTCGGGCGAGCGCGCAATGCGATATTCGCCGGAGCCCGTCGGGTCGACGAACTCGATCTCGATGCCGGAGCCCACGCCGTCGATGTAGCGATAGAACCAGACCTCGAACGGGTAGGTCACGGTCGAGCCGCCGCCGTGATAAGAGGGGCGCTCGTAGGGGCCTCCGGTCGGGTGCGTTTCGATCTCGCTGGGCTTGCCGAATTTGATGTAGATGCGCCCGCGATCGGTCATCCAGCCGGGCTTGCCGGAGCTGAAATGCTCGTTGGCATACGCGATGCGCTCGTAGTACTCCTCTTTGTACTCGTTCTCGTCCGTGTCAGGGTCCGGATCGCGGCGACGCCAGAACTGCTCGATAAACTGCTCGCGCTCCTCATCCGTCGCCAGCTTATTAAAAGCCTTCTTCTCGTCGTCGGTGATGATGTACGCGACATCCTTATTGATCCAGTCCTTGTAAGCCTTCTTGATCTCGGGCTTGACGTTGCGCGGTTTGTCTTGCGGGTCCTGGCCGGACTGCTCTTTCTTCTTCTGCCCGAACACGCCGGGCGCGACGATGAAAGCCAGCAGCAGCCACAGGGTCAGGCCGCGCGCGAATTTATGCTGAGACATATTGGAGAACTCCTGTTGAAACACTTCAGAAAAACAAGCAGCCGCGCGCACGAAAATCTAAGGGGGCGCGCAGCTTTTTTGCCGGGGAGACGATCCCTCGTGACAGGCTCGGTATTATAAGAGAACGCTGCGATAAACGCTAATCAGGAACAGGTTCAAGATGCCGGAAAATGGGCTAAAAGTTGCCCGGCCGGCTACGCCTTTGCTTCTGTTGTCCTTTTCTTTCCGAAGATCCAGGCGATGAAGATGGAGACGATGTAGAGGACGATCATCGGGGCCGCGAAGAGCAGCATGTTGGGGATGTCGTTGGTCGGCGAGAGCACGGCCGCCGCCACCAGGATCACGATCAGCGAAATTTTCCAGATCCGGATCAGGTAACGCGCCGTGACGAGGCCGATCCGCGCGAGGACGTAGGTGACCGCGGGCATCTGAAAGACCACGCCCATCGCCAGCATCACGAGAATGATAAAGTCGAAATAGTCGTCGGCCTTGAGCAACAGGCGAAAGTCGGACCCCAGGCCGAGCAGGTACTTGGCCGCCGGGGGAAAGATGATGTAATAAGCGAAGGCCGCGCCGAGCACGAAGGAGACGGACGAGAGCCCTATGAAGGGCGTGACGTAGGCGCGCTCGTGCGGATAGAGGCCGGGCGAGACGAAAGCCCAGATTTGCCAGAGCAGGAACGGCACGGCGAGCGCGAGCGCCGTGTAGA